>DAOWMJ010000070.1 GCA_030643145.1 Candidatus Latescibacterota bacterium
TCATTATCGTATGGTTAATTTTGCTCTTGATCAGGCCTTTTTATTTCTGGAGAGTGCTGTAAATGTATTGATATTTGCCCGGTTGGAGCTATACATGAAAATCCGGAAGATTTCAATCTGGATAAGTGACTCGCTCAACTTAGGAGGTTTTCAAAAAGTAAAAAATTGAATACGATGATTTGTGGTTTATGTGTAAATATATGTGAAGGAAAGATAGAAAAATCATATAAAAGGGAAAATTAAAACTATGAAAGCCATTGAAAAGATAACTTATTCGATATGGGAGCTAAAGGAAGAAATCAGAAAAAACCCGGACAATTACGACGCGGGAAGAGAACTCCTGAGCTATTTTCTCAAAAGCAGGTCATATATAGAAAGAAAGCATAATATTCCCGAGGGAGAGAGAAGTTTTTTGCTTCTTCAAGACCACAAAGCCCCTGCCTGTATGCTTATACATGGCGCTGGTGGAAATCCCGCCGAAATGAGGGGATTGGGCGACTATCTCTATAATCTTGGATTTACTGTTTACGCTATAAGGTTGCCGCTCACGATAACTGGTGGTAATAAAGGGTTTAAAGATTATCTGCGGTATTTGTTTCGTCGTAACCGGGACTATGATAGAACAAAAAGAAGAGCTACGAACAGAAATACATGGAGCGCTTGTCTTCCTGAATCCGAAATTGCTCTGGACACACTAATCGATTATTCCGCTGATACGGCTGTTATAGGATTTAGTTTTGGCGGACTGATAGCCCTGAATCTGATGAGAAAATACAATCTTGACAAAACTGTTTTGATTTCCCCCGCCCTTTTCCCCAGGGATCGCGGGAATCTTCTTTTCCGCTTCATGTTGAAATGTGCCCCCCGATTGGCGAAACAGATTGATCCCGTGAAATATACAATATTTGAATTTATCCAACAGACCAGATCACGGATAAAGACAATTAATCAGCCTTTTCTGGCTATTCAGTCGATCAATGATCCTGTACTTTCACTTAAGGGTTATGCCTTTTTAAAACGCCGTTCGACAAGTAAAAAATCGGAGTTTGTTCTCATAGAAAAAGGAGAACATCTTCTTGTCAAAGGGGATAATTCCGAAGAGGTATTCAAACTCATCGGCAAATTTTTAAGAAAAACTCAATCTCTCAGGTTATTTTAAAACTGAAAGAAGGATCAATTTCGACGATTTCATCAGCCACTTGCTTCAGGGCTTTTTTAAGAGATTCTGATTCGTTTCTTTGATATTCAGAGTAAATATCGAGAAATTTGTCATGTAGTTTTCTGAGTTTGTCGTTCTTACTGAATTTCAGGATTGAGCGCTCGAAATGATACATTTCGCCTGTTGTTATCTTTTTGTGAAAGTTAAAGTATCCACCTTTCAATACAGAAAGAGTCCTCACATAATTTTCGAATCCACGTGCCAGTTTGCCAAGTATGTCTCCGATCGCAGATTTTCCGCTTGAGGTTTTGTAGAGGTATGATTGTGCCAGCGCATAGTACATTTCACCTCTCCCGATATAGGTTTTTGAGGGAAGATTCATGTGCGTTTTTGAACCGGGTTTCATACGTTTTGGGTTATTAAATATCCCGAGAGATATGAGCAGGAAATCGGCGTTCGATTTGTAAGCCAGGTATTTCTCGCGCGGGTCAGAAATATTTTTTAGAAGTTCATTCAAGGTCTGATCGTAAGGGGTTACATACTTTTTAATTCTTTGATGATGTTGCGAATCTGAAAGTGATGTAAGCAGATTTGCAATATAGATATTTACATCTTCATCATAGAAGAGCTCATTTGTTGGGAAATTACTGTCAATTCGGCTGTATAGAAAATTGTTCATCATATAGAAATATGCGGGCTGTTGCTTTGTAAAAACATGATTATTATCTATCTTTGTGTAGTTGGTCGAGGTGATCGACATAATTGCTCCGTTGCCAAACCTAAAAGATGTTTTTCCTGTGGGGGCAAAATTGCAAGCATTATGCCATTTGGAGAAATATATTATTAAAGAAGTCCTTGAATGAATCGTTACAATCTGTTAGCATATTTTTTTAATCGAGATTTGCAGAAATTTAGAATTAATTTCTGGATATTGCCCAGTTTCAATGAGGAAACAATCAGAATTAAGCAAGGAGTAACGATATGAGGGTTGGATTTTTGCAGATGCGCTGTAAGTTCGGGGATGTTAAAAAGAATGTAAAAAGAGCTGTGAATTTGTTAAGTAAGGTTAATAACGCGACTGTGGTTCTTCCAGAGTTGTTTAATACGGGGTATCTATTCAAGAATAAAAAAGAACTTGCTTCACTTGCCGAAAGTGTGCCGGATGGATTTACAACCAAGCAGATCAAAAAAGTAGCAAAGAAAAACAATCTGAATATTGTTTTTGGTATTGCCCAAAAAGTGAAGAAGGAGATATATAATACAGCTGTGTTTGTCGATTCAAAGGGTAATATAGATTCATATCGTAAAATACATCTTTTTGATCGAGAGAAACTCCTTTTTAATCACGGGAAAGTTTTGAAGGTTAAATCAACAGACGAAGGGAAACTCGGATTCATGATCTGCTTCGACTGGATTTTTCCCGAGGCCGCTCGTACCCTGACTCTTAAAGGAGCCCAAATATTATGTCATCCCAGCAATCTTGTATTACCATACGGACAGAAAGCGATGATTACCAGATGTATTGAAAACAGAGTTTTTGCGATAACCGCTAACAGAATAGGTATTGAACGCAGGGGGCCTGTACGTATTGAATTCACGGGCAAGAGTCAGATTGTCAGCCCCGAAGGGGAAATTCTGGTTTCCGTCGGCGACCGTAGCGAATCTTTAAAGGTTATTGAAATCGATATTAATAGGGCTGATAATAAAAATCTGAATGTAAATAACAATGTGATTGAAGATAGATTTCCTTCTTGTTATTCGGTAATTACCAATAAATAAACAAGAAACCAACCTTTGTCTGATACCCGCATACATATGGCGATTGACACAGTCTGGATTTCTTCGCCACTATAAATTGTGAGTAAGTATTTTGCGTCTGTATATCGTAGAATGAGGTTTAGGGCAGGCAAACAAACCGGTATTTTTTTTTCGCAAAACGCACTGTATTGAAATATAACTATTCCTTTTAATCCTTTCTTTTTCCTCGAAATCCCTTATCAGGGACTAATGGGCAGGCATTTTCACGTACTTAAAGCCTTGGCATAATCTTTGCGGAAAAGTCTTGTGAAATTGCAGCATGAATACCTTTAATCTTCAAGGAGATAATTGATAGGCAATATTATTGTGTGTCAAAGGAGAGAATAGTGAGAAGAAAAAAGAAAAATCCAGTTTTAACTTCACCATGGAAGATTGGGCTGGTTGTTGTTTTGTTGCTTTTAATTTCAAATTCCGGAGTCGGTTATTACATTATCAGTCAATATAATGTCGATCTTAAGTGGATTAGTAGCAGCAGCAATGTCTTGGGAATTGATTCGTCCGTGTTTTTCAAAGAGGTATTCCCACTGGTTGTGTCTGTTATTCTTTGCTCTCTCTTTTCATATTTTATTATCGCTTCGGCGGTAAGAAGATATAGGTACTATGTTGATTCAGGGCAGGATTACCGTAAGATGATATCTCTCGCGGACAGTATAGATGATCTTACCAATCCGGCCCAGATTGCGCGTCTATCAAACTATCCTGAACTTCAGATGATTCTAAGAAATTATGGAGACAAAATTAGGGAAATATCAAGTGAGATAAATCTAAAAGGGGAACAATTTGCCTCTGATGAATTTGAGATAGAAATTGATTCCCTGCTTTCCGGGAAACCTGTTCTGCAGTCAGTCGCGGAAGAAAAATGGTGGACAGGGATTGTAAAGAAACTCAACGATGAATTCAGGGAAAAAGATAAGGTTACAGAGAGACAGGCGAAGATTGTGGAGGATGAAAGAAGGAAAACCGCTGAGGTTACCCTTTCATTTGGAAAGGTTATTGAATATACGAATGAAGCAATGGAAAACCTTTCAGATATTACATCAGTAATGACAAACGCGCGAGAGAACCTTCAAAATATTGATAAAGAATCGGCAGGAGATGGGGTAGAAGCAACACGACAAATTGACAGTGATCTGAAATCCGCACTTTCTAACATGAATAAATCACTGGATAAACTTGAAGATGGCGGCATAGGCATGCGTGAATTTTCCGAGAGGAATAATGGATTAGCGCTGAATATTGCTTTGCTGGCTGCGCGCGGAAATATCAAGGAAAATGATCTGGCAAGTTTTGCCGAGAAAGTCAGAGGGACGGCTGAGCAATTTAACAAACTTGGTAATACCGTAATAAATCTATCCAGAAATTTGAACAAGGATTATCAGGTATTTAAATCATGGATAGTAAACGGGAATACGGGAATTGATTCCGGCCGCCCGGGCGCTGAAAAAACAATTACTCAAATTGCCGACAGCGTGGAGGAAAGCAGAGAAAGATTGGAAAATAATCTAGGTAATCTTAAAGATGGCCTTGAAAGTATTAATTTGGTTCTGCGGAATAAAGTTGAATACAACAGTAAAGTTACAGTGAATAAAGAAGATGAATATTATGATGTTTCTGAAAAAAGAGAAGCTCAAGAGGAAATTGGGCAACCCGACGGTGATAAAGAGCATGATTCTAAAGAGAAATTAGTAGTCAATCATGGGAGTACTTGGGATTCTAAGAATCTTGAGAAAGAGTCATTTAAGGATGCCACTTTATCACAAGACAATGGTAATGAAGAGGATGAGGTAAAATCCGGAAAACAGGAAGTAAGTCTTGGTAGTTTTAAAGATAATGTACAGTTGTCAGCACCTCAAGAGAAAAAGGATTCAGCACTCGATACTGGCAAGGATCTGGATGTTGCTGGAAATCCGGATCTAAAAGAGGAAGAAATTACTGATGAATCCTGGGCCTCTTTAAATGTTCGCCGAGGCGAGAATAATTCCATTCCGGAAGATATTGATGTTGAGTTCAGGGAAGACGGAATTGGAGATGTCATGGGAGATTCTGAAGAAGAACAAAAGCCTATTGCCGTAGACGAATCCGTTAGCGATAAATTTTCCGCACATGAAAGAGCGGGGGATCGTGAACAGTCTGAGGGGGATGGGCTTGGAATAGAAATTGCCTACAGGAAACATCTGGATAAGTCTGTAAGTCGGCAGTTGAAAACGCCATTGGCAGATACAGGCGTAAATGAGAAAAGTGTAAACGTAAACAACGACGGACCTATTGTTGATCTGTTTGAACTAGGAGCAGTTGAAATTGAATCTGCTGAAGCCCGGCAGTGAGGTGAAAATTGCCAGAATTAGGTAATGAAAATAGAACGCTTTTCAAGAAACAGATAAACGATCATACCGGGAAACTTGTTGCTCTTATGGAACAAGCTTCAGGCGAATCGATAAATACAGAAGTTCTTAACAGAGCGTGTTTCGCCAACAAGCTTCTTGAAGGAAGTACAAGGATGCTTGGACTCAACGATTGGAGTGAAACTTTAACCCTGTTTCGTGAGCTTCTTGAAAAGGTTAATAACGAAGGTGCTCACTGGGATGAAAATCAGTCTCAGGTTGTGTCGGAGATTCTCGAAATTGAAGAACGAATCAGCGATTCGCTTTCTTCAGAAGATTTTGATGATAAGTGGAATCCAGTTTTATTTATTGGCGTAAAGAAGGAAATTGAAGTGTTAATTGATGAATGTAAAGGTGGCATCCAATCCGGTCTCTCGTTTGAAAAGACAAATCCCGACAAAGATTCTGTTTATATAGAAGAGCCGCCTAAAAAATCCGGCAAGACTGAAATTAATGTGTTTGAAAAGCTAATTGCTTTGCTTGAGGAGCTATGGCACGATTTTGATTCTTATATTGGAAATGGTGATGATTGGGAGGATAGGGTGAAAGATTTTGAATTAAAATATGAAGAAAGTAAATTCTATATGAATCTTATGGGTGATTTTATACAAAGAATGTCAGACAAAAAAGATAATTCTTCCGTAGAGATTTCCAGCAATCTTGTCGTCGGAGGTGTTAGAAACATTGTAGATATCTACAGTAATATGAAGGGTTGGAAGATAAATCTTCATACGAAAACAGACGAATTTACTATGAGCGGAAAGGCCGCTTCAGCCATTGTCAAAATTATTAAGAACTGTCTTTTTGACATAAGTTCGTTACCTGTAATGGATAGTAATGACAATTTAATGATGGAGATGGATATCGCATGCAGGGGATCATATTTGGAGGTAGTTGTAAGGGATAATTATGCGCGTTATCTGAATGATTCTGAAATAGATCATGAGGATCCAGCAGCTTTCTATAAAGGGTTGCTGGTTATTAGAAATATCTTGAAGGATTGGGGAGGATTGCTGTGGGTTGAGCCTGGGAAGGGTAAAGAAGGGAGATTCAAATTCACTTTTCCGAAATCCGTCGATAAGATCGATTATTACATTTTTGATGTATCTGGAAAAGAGATAGGTATTCCTTCTCACTGTATCGAAGGAATTTATGCATTTGATCCGGAGAAAGTTGTTCTTGAGAGTGGTCAATACTATTTAAATTCTTCCGATAAGAAGGTGCCCGTTTTTGGAATGAGTGAACTGGCGTCTGAAGAGATTAACCCGGGAGATGAAAAGAATCATATAATTGTGATTGGATCGGCGGAAGAGAGAATTGGGGTTTTCACAAAAGATTGCGGATATAAACTGGAGAGCATAGCTGGTCAGCTTGTCGAAGAAACCTGGGCGACTATTTCCAATTATTCACTGCAAATGGGGGAACGTGACTGTGCGGTACTGGATATCCCGTTGCTTTTCAGCAGAATTGAATATTTGAGAGGACTTGGAACTGCTTTTGAGGGATCCGGTTCTGTAACAATTGAAAGAGCTTAGAAAAAATAAATTTGCGAATGGTACCCGCGTGCGTGGTTTAAACAATAGAGAGGTTGTCATGGCAAAACAACAACATGACTACGGAAAAATCATCATCGGTGGACATGACGACAATCATGATGTAATGACTTCTGTTGAAGCAGCTGATTATCTCAAAATGCATGTTAAGACAGTATGTCGTTTAGCGAAAGAGAAGAAAATTCCCGCAAAAAAAGTGGGAAGTGAGTGGAGATTTCTAAGGAGTGTGCTTGACAAATGGCTCGCTCAAGAAGAAGTTGTAAGTTCTTCCTGAGTAAGAGGGTTGTCAAGGGAGACAAAATATGGCAAAAGCACTGATTCAAAGGGTGGAAGTTGATCAGCCCGGAGTCGCGGTATTCAAAGTATCGGGAAAACTTGGGTTTCACCAGAATAACAAGATAAAGCAACTTGTTGAGGAATGTCTGAAAAGGAAGTTTAGCAAGGTAGTTTTTGATTTTCTGGATTTGCTATCTCTGGGTGGTGGTGTTGCAAGGATCTTTAGAGATTTTGTGGATGAATATAACAGAATTGGATGTTCCGTAGATTTTCTTGTTACAAACGATGTGGTTCTTGATTTTCTAAAAAGTGGAGATGTTGATGTTTCGATATATTCAACTCTCGAAGCGGCTTTGGATGCATCAAAAGAATCGGCACAGTCTGGAAAAGAAGATAAGCCCGCAGGGGAAAAAGACGATATCGCTGTTGGTAAGGATGCGGATGGAGTCATTATGATGATGTACAATGATAATGATCAAAGTGATTCTGTTGATGATGAAGAGGGAAACGAGAAATTTGGCGATATTTCTCAGGAAGAAATCTACTCGAGTGAAAAAAATATATCTGAGAATGCAAAATTTGTTCAGGAGTCCTATGCGGAGGAATCAAAGGAAGAAAATGATATTGATTTAGATGGCGAAGACAATGAGTATGAGCTGGATAGATCCTGTGGGATTATTGAGAAAAAAGAGGACGAAGAGATTATTTCGGAGATATTCAACAACAAGGAAGAAGATGCGCCTCCGGAATGGATTGCAGCCCCCATCTCACCTTTCAATGAAAATGGCAAAATAATAAAGGAGAGTGGTGTTAAAGAGGAAGGGGATATTAACAGGAGCTTAAAGCGCAGAATATTGGAATTGAAGACTCTTTTTTCAATCAGCTCTGATTTTAATGGGATACGTAACAAGAAAAAATTGTTGGACATATTCCTGTTGACTGCCATAGCCCAAGGGGGGGTTGAATCGGCTCTTTTTTTAGAAAAGAGAGATAACTGTTTAGTGCCTGTTGTTTCCAAGGGGATCGACAAGAAGAAAATTGAGAGCCTCACTATTGATATAAAGAGTATTCAGAACGTCATAGGAAAGAAAACTCTAACCGGCATCGATGATATTATCGGGGAAAAGGAAAAAGAAAGTCTCAAGGCGAATGATCTCGAATATTTTTGTCCATTTACAATAAATAATGAATTCGCGGGTCTTTTTATGATCGGAAAAAAGATTTCCGGTCGCGATATGAAGAAAGAAAATTTTGAGTTCCTGAATATTCTGGCGAGTGTTGCTGAAAATGCATACAGGAATGCTATTATGTTTGAGCGGGAGAATGAAAGAACTCTGGGAATTGTAAAAACTCTAATTTCCATGATAGAAGAGAATACTTTATTAAAGGGTACATCAGAGTTTGTTTCTCGCTATGTTGGGGTTCTAGCGAAAAAAATAAATTATCCTGAGGAACATTTCAAAGATCTCATCTATGGCACTGTTCTTCGTGATATGGGTATGATTAAAATAAGTGATCTTATTATAAAAAGTCCACGTGAACTTTCCAAAGAAGAATGGGCTGTGATAAAAAAACACCCTGATGACGGCGCCGACATGTTGCAGCGAATGGGATTTGACGATCATGTCGTGGATATAGTGAAAAGCCATCACGAAAGATTTAATGGAGAGGGTTATCCACGGGGACTCAGAGGTAAGAAAATCCCTATTGGAGCTAGGATAATATCGATAGTAGAAAGTTATTCTGCGATGATTCATGACCGACCTACAAGGTCCGCTCTTTCCGAAAAGGAAGCGTTAAAAACACTGAAAGAGAATTATGGGCTTAGATATGATATGGAGATCACTCGTGGTTTCGCCAAGATTATGGAAAGAGAATTCGCTAAATCGGTTAACCCAAAAAAAGTTATGGCGAAAGGCTAGGTTTTGAACGGAAATATCCTGGTCGTGGATGATGATCCCAATGTAGTAGAGATAATCACTGAGTCTCTGAACAGAGAAGGGTATGTAACCGAATCAGCCTCCGATGGCGAGGATGCCCTTCTCAAGTTTGAGAGATTTGATCCTGATCTCGTAATTCTCGATGTTCACATTCCGAAAATTGATGGTTTACAGGTTTGTAGCCACATATCCTCAAATGAAAAGAATTACGATATTCCGGTTGTTATGATGTCGGATGATATTCTGTCAGATTCTGCCATGGAAGGGTTTAA
>DAOWMJ010000041.1 GCA_030643145.1 Candidatus Latescibacterota bacterium
GAATCTTATCGATTTTCCATAATTGGAGAAAATTCACCTGTATTTTAACTTGACCTCGAGATACAAATACAGGTATCTTGCTCATAATACGATAAAACAGGATAGATAAAATGAATAAAACGAATATTAATAAACTTATCGTCGGCATTGTCATCTGCTTTTCCGTTCTCTTTCTATTCTCCCTGGCCATCCTTGTCGGTAATAAAGAAACAGATAAGCATGAAAAGCCTGATGCTCAGGCGAACAAAAAAGGGTTACCTCTCCCTAAGGTTCAGCAATCGCCGGCCCCAATCACTCCGACTCTTTCTTTTGAAGGTTCCGTAGGCAAAAATATGAATTTCTTCGACCTGATGAGAAGCTGCAATGTTTCACCTCAGAAGATTAATAAAATCGTATATGCCGCCCGGGATCTCTATAATCTGAGAAGAATATATCCGGGCCAGAGCTATAGAATATTTTCCGACACTGCCGGCCTGCCGGAATGTTTTCAGTTCTCTATAAATGATGAAGAATTTCTCGAAATTACAGCGAAAAAGGATACTGTTACCGCCCGAAAACTATCTTATCCTTTTAAAATTCATCGCAGAACCGCTTATGGAATTATAAAACATTCACTATACGAATCAATCTCCAGGAATGATACCCCCTTTGAGCTGGCGTCAAATCTCAATAATATTTTCCGCTGGGATATAGATTTCTTTCACGATCTGCGTAAAAATGATTATTATCGGCTTATATATGAGGAAAAAGAAATCGACAACCCCTACAAAAAAACAACAATCAGAAAGATCGAAAAGATACTTGCCGCTGAATTTAACTGCAACGGAGATAAGCACTACGCGTTTCTCTTTAACAATAAGGGCGACATTTATCCGGATTATTACAATGAAAAGGGCAACTCGCTTCGCAAGCAATTACTTAAAGCTCCCCTTAACTTTACAAGAATCAGTTCCAGCTTCAGTTACAGACGCTATCACCCGGTCCTGCATCACTACATGCCGCACCTCGGCATCGATTACGCGGCCCCAAAAGGTACCCCTATACAGGCTTCAGGCAGCGGAACCATAATCAAAGCCTCCAGAACCCGCGCGAACGGTAATTATATAAAAATTAGGCATAACGGAAACTACACCTCATATTATCTTCATCTTAACAAATTCGCAAAGGGAATTAAATCTGGAGCTAAGGTAAAGCAGGGAGATGTTATAGGATACGTTGGAAGCACAGGTTATTCAACCGGCCCGCATCTTGATTACCGGGTCAAGAAAAACGGCCGTTTTATAGATCCCAGAAAATTAAAACTGCCCCCAGCCAAACCTGTTGACGCTTTGGTAATGCAAGAATTCAGACTTGTAAGAGATAGATACCTCGCCGAGCTAAATAGAATAGCTATCGGCATAATAGAGCTGAAAGAATACACCGCTGGGATTAATCCTGCTCAATATGACAAAACATTAATAACCGCGCCATCCATTTCACAAACTCATTCCTCATTAACACGTTAAATAATGAACGATAAAAAATCAATCCTGGTACATACATGCTGCGCTTCCTGTTCAAGTTATGTTCTTCCTCATCTTCAAGAAAATTTCCATGTCTCAGCATTTTTTTATAACCCGAACATATATCCGGAAAAAGAATATTTTCTGCGTTTGGAAGAGACAAAATCTCTCTGCTATCATCTCGGAGTCAACCTTGTAATCGGTCCATATAATAGTTCAGCCTGGACAAATGCCATTTATTCCTGCAGAAATCTTCCCGAAAAAAGCAAACGATGCTGGAAATGCTACAATCTCAGACTTGATAATACAGCGAGGAAGGCTGCTGACCTTGGCATAGGGCTATTTACAACCACACTATCGGTAAGCCCACACAAGATATATAACCGCATTGAAGAAGGAGGCAAAAGAGCCGCGGAAAGGTTCTCAGTTGCATTTCACAGTGAGGACTTCAAGAAAAAAGATGGATTCAAGATCAGTGTAAAACGAAGTAAGCAACTGGGCCTGATTAGGCAAAACTATTGCGGTTGCGTTCTGAGCCTTAAAGAATCAGAGAGAAAGCTGGGGCAAAAAGAAGAAGGTGACAAAAGAACTCCAAACAAACCCGACATGTAATCAATATTTTCGTCTTGCCTCTAGATTGATATATGTCGGAAGTTCTTTTAAAAAACGCCACAACTCAGTCGGGCTGAACTTGGAAGCTCAGCCCGGACATGAATCTACAATCGTCAAACGAAATTTCTTCGACGATATATTTATTCCATCATTTTTTATTCTTCAGCTTCGATAGCGCCAACCGGGCACACTTCAGCACATGCGCCGCAGTCAGTACAAAGATCCGCGTCTATCACGTATTTCTCTTCACCCTCTGTAATTGCCTCAACAGGACATTCAGGCAAACATGCACCGCAAACAATGCACTCATCCGAAATTACATGAGCCATTTCTACCTCCATCTGTTCAACTTAAAAATTAACTTTCATTATAAGTAAACAAAAATAAAAAGATCGTCAACAAATTTAATCAATTATTTTCAAAATTTAACGCATCTTCATACTTCCGCCTTTTACTCCTTTATCGATCTGAGCATCAGAGGAAGGAAGCAAATCAATATATAGCATGGCATCAGCGCTAAAATACTCATCAATAATCTTGTTAACACCGCTTAATTCAACTTCATAAATTTCTTTTTTTATTGCCTGTCCCCCAAAGAAAAAGAGGTTTCTACCAAACGAGAAAGCCTGATTAATACTGGAAAGCCCCCTTCTTGCCATTGTTGAATTTATTCTGTTAATTGCAATTATAACTTCATTTTTATCAGGTCGCTCAGAAACAAGTCTTCCTATCTGTTTTTTCATTTCCTCGCGTGCTTTTCCCACATTCTGTACTCTGGTACCCAGATATACCGATATAATACCCCCCCCTTTTACTTGTTTTGCACTGCATCCTGTAGAATAAGCCAGCCCTAAATGTTCACGTATTTCACTTTGTACTCGAGAATTTAAAATTTCAGACGTTACAAGAATAGCCGCCATCTCTTCAGGATCACACACCGGCGCGGCAAATCCAGCCATAAGATACGCTCCCGACCCGGGCGAAGAAAATTCATACCGTCCTTTCATATATCTCTCGGGGAAGTGCGGGCAAATGCTATCGGACGATAGTTCCTTCCACGCTCCGTTATCTTCGCCGTACTCCATTTTATTATTTCCAGCTGAAAATGATGAGAAGAGATCAGACAAAATCTTGATAGATTCACCAGGAAGATCTCCGGATACAAGTGTCGCGATAATATTGTCCCCTCTAAAATAATCTTTTCTGTATTTCTGAAGCTTTTCCAGGGACATCTTTTCCCAATATTTTTTATCGGGAAAAATCGAATTGGCAAATGGGTGCCGGCCAAGAAGCTTATGGTAGAAAAGCTCTTTAACCCTAAAAAGCGGGGATCCCGATCTTACCGCAAACTCCATTGCTAACCGCCTTTGAACCACACCGATATCCGACTGATCAAATTCAGGGTCAAGAATATAATCGATTAAAAGCCTTAAGGCTTCTTCAAAACTCGCGGAGGGCGCCTCCAGGCGGATAAACGAGAATGAAGGGTTGAGCCGATAATCATCCATCGGTATATATGGATTATCCCCCCATTCAATCCTGGCTCCAAGAAATTCAAGTTTTTGTGAAAGCTCTCCGCCTTTCTCTGACATTTCCAATAGCCCGTGAAGAGCAATTGATGACCCGGGAACAAAAATAGTTTCCAGACAATTGCGGTTTTTGATCAGTATGCTAAGAGCCGCAATTTCAGAGCCTCTCCTACGCCTGGCCGAAACAACACACCCATTAGCAAGGGTTTCTATAACACCTTTTTCCTGTTTTATTAATTCGGTAAACCTGCGAGGCCCATTGCGGACAAGGCACGCGTTATACCTAATTTCTTCAAAAGTCTTTTTTAACAAATCCCCTATATCTTCCCTGTCTACTTTTTCAACCCCCTTTATATATTCATTCAGGAAACTCCCTCCCAAAAGACTCATCATCTCCCCATTAAGCATGATATAGTAATGAAATTTTTCACGGTCGAAAGCATCGGCCGACAAATATGAGGCGCGCGCTGATTCAACCTGTACACTGCTTGGTTTCCAGCGAGATAATCCCTTGAGTGTCAATGGGATTCCCGAATATTCAACTTCGTTTTCAGTGAGAGAAGGAAAATGGAATCTAAGGGCAGCAAAACCCTTATGCGCCTCCAGATTTACATGCGGAGGCTGAATCCGCATAGCCTTCAGCTCCCCCATTATCGGCAGGTTATCACTGGAAAGAATATCGGCCAGAATGATGGATCGGGCAAGATTATTACTATTAATGCCGCCTGGTATCCTGACAAGAATATCAAACCCCGCAGCAACCCTTTCATCATTCCTTACCGTAATTTCATTGCTCCATCTTGGAATACTGCATGAAGAACCAAAGCCACCAGGAATCTTTGAGGTAACCCTTCCTTCCCGTCGATCTTTGTTATTACATTTTTCTGTAACTGCCGAAACAGGTGAACGAAAATAATCATCTATCCATTCAAATATAGATTCGCGGTCGAAGCCACCCATAACAAATATCTGCATATTGGAAGGTTTATAAAATCTACTGTAATAATTCAGAAGCTGTTCCCTCGTCATCTCATTCAAGGTGGCGGGATAACCGAGAATAGGTTCAGTCAATCTGCTCCCCCGATAGAGATAATGATCTATTAATCTACCCCTTGCCTGGCCGGGGTTATCCAACGTTCTTCTGATTTCTTCAAGAACAATTTTTCGTTCTTTCTCGAATTCCTCCGATGGGAAAATGGAGTGTAAAAGCATCTGGGAAAGAATCTCCAATCCCTCTTCAGCAAGGTCTCTCCTTACAAGCATAAAATATATCGTCGTTTCTTTCCGGGTGAAGGCGTTAAGAAACCCTCCAGCATCCTCAACCCAACCACTTATCTGATCCCGGGTGAAACGCTCCGATCCGTTAAAGACCATATGTTCGATAAAATGAGAGATTCCTCTTGAACGGGGAGTTTCAAATATTGAACCAGCTCCTACTGAGACCGCAATGCAAACAACATCCGACTCGGGATAAGGATCGAGAATAATTTCCGGCCCCCCGTCAATAAGCTTCACCTCAGCGCCCTCTTCTTTAGTTCCTGCGGCGCAGGGAGTGAAAGATTCGCACAAAATAATTCCAAAAAGAAGAATCAAAATCATAAATAATTTAAGGGAATTTTCTTTTTTCATAACAACCAGCCCCCGATGCCATTGTGTGTTAAAAAATATCATCCAAGGATGTGTATCGCTCTGGAATTTACATCATCTGCAGCCTCAGCGAGGACTTCCGAAAGAGTCGGGTGCGGGAAAATCAGATGTTCGAAATCCTCCGCTTTCATCCCACGCTCAACGGCGATTATCCCCGCTGATATAAGCTCGGTTGCCTGCGGACCGATTATATGGACACCTCGCAACCTTCCAGTCCCTTTTTCCGCTATCCACTTGACGAAGCCATCCACTTCCCGGAGTCCCCTCGCTTTGCCGTTTGCGGAAAAAGGGAAAGTGCCCGTTTTTATTTCAATTTTTCTATCCGAGGCTTCTTCCTGTGTAAGACCAACATGAGAAATCTCAGGAAGAGTGTAAATCGTTGAAGGAACAACAGAATAATCCATCTCAATATCCCGTCCAAGGGCATTTTCCGCGGCGACAATCCCCTCACGTGTCGCAACGTGAGCCAGAAGCAATCCCCCGACAACATCTCCGGCGGCAAAAACCCCTTTCATATTTGTTTCCATCCTCGCATTTACCTTGATACCCGTATTGACCGTCACAATCCCCAAATCTTCAAGCCCAATATTTTTCATATTGGGAACCCTTCCAACTGATACAAGCGCCAATTCAGATTCAATTTCTTTACCATTATCAAGATAAGCGATAACACTGCCATCCCCGCAGTCAAGTCTTTCAACTTTTCTGCCAAGATGCGTTACAACACCCTTTTTCTTCAAAAAGGCTCTCAAAAATCTGCTAATTTTCCCGTCTTCGCCTGCAACAAGCAGCGGAAGCATTTCAACAATTGTAACCCTGGTTCCAAACGCGCGAAATATAGAAGCAAATTCGCACCCTATAACACCGCCTCCTATTATGAGAAGAGATTCAGGAACCTTGTCCAAATTCAGAATATCAGTGCTGCTCAGAACCCGCTTGCCGTCAAATTCCATGCCCGGAAGTGCTATCTCTGAAGAACCCGTAGCTATTATAATTTTCTTACCTTTGATTCTCCCTTCCCCTTCTATATAAATCTCCCGGTCACTAATTAATCTCGCTGTCCCTTTTACTACATCAACCCCCCTACCCCTCAAGAGCCTTTTAATCCCCGAAACAAGATCTTCGGTAACCTTCTTTTGATGAGACAAAAGACCCTTCATGTCAATCCTTAAAGAGCCGGTGAGACCCATCTGGTTGCCACCGGCAGATTGCTCTATCAGATGTGCCGCCGCGTGCATAGTCTTTGTTGGAATACATCCCTTGTTCAGGCAGACGCCACCTAATTCTCCACACTCCACAAGACAGACACCAAACCCGATCTGGGAAGCACGTATCGCTGCGGGGTAACCGGCGGGGCCGCCTCCAAGCACAATAAGGTCATATTCAACCGTCAATTCTTTCCTCCAAATCACATGAACTAAAAGACAAAAAGATTACATTATTATTTGCCGTCTAACCAATGCTCCATGAATTAACAGACTAAAAAGCTATAATTTTTTCATGATCTCGCTTGCAATCGTATTTTTCTGTATCTCTTTTGTACCTTCGTAAATCTCCGCTATCTTAGCGTCTCTATAAAAACGTTCAACCTCATATTCCATGATATAGCCATAACCGCCGTGTATTTGAATGGCTTCATCCGACACAAGCACAGCGGTCTTTGCGGCAACGTACTTTGCTATAGTTGTAAGTTTTGGATCAATTCTTCCTTCATCAAAATTCCACGCCGCTTTATAGGTCAAGAGTTTCGCCGCTTCAATCATACTTGCCATCTTGGCAATCTTGTGTTGAGTAACCTGGAATTTTGCAATCGGCCTGCCGAACTGTTCTCTCTCCATCATATAGTTTATAGCTCTATCATAAGCGCCTTCGGCTATACCAAGCGCGGTAGCAGCTATTTCTATGCGGCTCTCATCAAAAAACTCAAGTACCTGATAAAACCCCTTTCCCTCTTTACCGATAATATTGTCCAGAGGAACCCTGACTTCATTAAAAGATATTTCCGCAGTAGAAGTCATTTTTATCCCCATCTTTTGTCCAACATCTTTTGTACTTATCCCTTCTACGCCGCTATTCACGATAATGTTAGCCATCCCCCTATACGTGGGCTCAACATCATCATCAATCTGGCAGAGGACAATATAAAAATCCGCGATTTCCCCATTTGTAATAAATGTTTTTGTTCCGTTAATAACCCAGTTATCACCATCCTTGACGGCTCTTGTATCCATTCGGGTAATATCGCTCCCATGGTTCGGTTCGGTAAAGGCCCCCGCCGAGATCATCTTGCCAGAAGCGACCGCCGGTAAATAGTCTTTTTTCTGTTTTTCAGAACCAAATCGCATGATTATTTCCGAAGCAAAATCTGAAAGAGCCACCGCTGTTCCAATCCCGGAATCCCTTCTGCAAAACTCTTCAACTACAAGAACATTTTCCATTATTTTGAGTCCCGCCCCACCAAAATCCGCGGGAAAATGAAGACCGACAAACCCAAGTTCACATGCCTTTTGCCACACTGAACGAGGAAATGAATGCTCCAGTTCATGTTTTATAGCCAGTTCTCTGGTAAATTCACCCTTCGCAAATTTTCGGGCGGCTTCTTTGATATCCTTTTGTTCTGTAGTAAGTTCAAAGTCCATTTTACTCTCCTTTTGAAGTTAAAACCCGTTTGCCCATAACTTCTTGTTACACTATTATCATCTATCTACTTTGTTTACTTTGATTTATAATTATCGGGCCTCTTCATTCAAGGCTACAGACAACTCTCCTTTTCCTCCTGTTCAAAACCAGACAGTTCAACACTCAATCTGCATTGCGTGAATTCTAACAGAAATTTGGGCTCTTCATCAATAACTACTTGGCATTTTTAATCCTGTGGAACAGTAATTGCAAAAAAAAACACAAGGGAGGATTGTGAAATGAATAAACTGCTATATTTTTTTATTGCATCTATATCAATAATTTTGATTTCATCATCGCTTTTTGCCGAATCGGTCAATAGAATCGACGCGGAAAAACTGTTTGTACAAGCCCAAAAAGCCCTCGCCTCAGGAAATAATGAAATTGCTGAAAATCTTCTCATGAAATCTCTTCAGCGGGACCCCAATTTTACCTCGGCGATATGGCAACTTTCCCAAATTTATGAAAACAGAGGTAAATTGGAATACGCGAGAGAATTGCTGCTTCGGGGACTGCAGCAAAATCAGAACGCTACGTGGGCCAAAGACAAACTTAAACGTATGGAACGAATTCTGGTTCAAAAGCTTCTCTCCGAAGCTACAAATTTTATGACTGATGGCAATTACACCTCAGCCCTGCCAAAACTGGCATTATATCATGGGATTAAACCGTATGACCCTATTCCCCTTATCTATATGGGTAGATGTCACCTTGCCCTCAACAATTCCAAGACCGCGAAACAATACCTCACCGAGGCTATGGAGCGTGATCCTTCAAACTCAGAGATTGCTCACCTTTTATCCGCCGTGGATAATCGGATCGAGAGGGAATCATTAAACGAGGTTATTCTGCAAGCTAAAAAGATTCTGTCCAATTTTACAACAGCAAGAAACAAAGAGGCAACAAACGCGCTACAAGCAATCCTACAAAAGGATCCCGGTAATGCATGGGCGAAAGAAAAGTTAAGTGAACTTGACCTCCTTACCTCCAAATCAACAGAAACAGAGAATCAAAAAGACGGAAAGAAAAATACAGAAGGTTTTAAACTCAAGGAGAAAACATCTGAAGCAATCAATATATTACCTGCCGCTGTGTTGAAATACACGATAATAGCATTGCTCATTATCACAATTATTCTACTATCCATATTGAAAAGAAACTCAGCGGTGAAAAATTACCCTCTTCAGGGAACCATTAACCTGATTCCAATTCTCGATATTGTTTCTCTGATAAACAGCAATCTAAAAAACGGCCATCTTCTTATTATAACAGAGAAAAGCAAAGGGGAAGTCTTCTTTGAGAAAGGTGAAATTATTCACGCCCGTTACAAGGCTGACGACGGGACAACGGCTTTCCATAAAATAATGGCGATACAATCAGGAAAATATATTTTCTATAATCATCTTCCAAAGGTAAAACAAACCATACAGGAACCTCTCAGCCTTCTCCTACTTTCAATGAAACCGAGGAACAAATTATTCCCAGCCGAAAAAAGCAAATCTATGACCTCTTCCAGGATTCCAGTTTAAATTAAAATATGCTAATTTTATAAGCAGGGGTTACAATTCCTAAGGAAAAGTGACGGGCTCGCTACTTCCTTAAATCAATTCTTTAGCATTTAGAAATTTAGGATCATTATCGTTGTCTAACTCAAGACAATTTTGAAATTTAATATCCCAACTCACAGCTGAACGCCCCTCCTGCGTACTGATACCACAAGATTCCGCGAATTGATCAATAACAATTTTTATCATTTTCTCGATCTCTTTTTTTGAACGATCAATAAAGAAAATCAAATAACTAAATGGCTCTTCATCCATCACTATAAAACAATCTTTTTCAATTCCTTTCACATCACTTAGAATTCTTTTGAGCAGTTCATTTTTTCCTTTTACGTCCTGGATATTTTTGCAAATCTTCAAATTTACGAGCCGGAATTTCTTTTTCTCAATTCGTGTTTGTTCTAGCATAACATGAAGAGGATGAACGAGATCTTTCTCTCTGTCAAAGTCCGGATTAATCGGAATAATAATAGTAATTTTATTTTCATTGACACTCATAGTACCATTAAGAACACCAGCCAGTTTTTCCAGAATTAATGATCTGTGCGCCTCCTGATAATAGAGAAAATCTTTCAGATTAATTCCTCTCGTAGATTCTATTTCCGGTTCCAAAGAAATTTCGAGTCTTTCTGTTTTTTCATCAGGAGTCTCAAATTTGGATTGAGTCACTTCAACAGAAACAAATGGGTTCACACCAATCCAGTTTCTAAAAAGACCGGCAACTGTAACCAAATAATCCTCTAATTTACTCCGGGCGGTAAACACAGCAATATTGCAGCTGGTCAATTCAAATCCACTTATAAGACCATCACTATCCAACCTTTTGAGAATATCGGTTGTCCCTTCTCCAATTCTAATCAGACTTCTAATCGCATTCATTTCTTCAGATTCAACCATAAATATTTTCTGCAGTTCATCAAGAGAAGAGGACAATCTTATGATGTTTCTCACCCCAATTTCTAACAGCTTTCTACTCTCTTTAGCGGAAATCTCCTTATGATTCATGTTGAGCAATTCCAACGAATTACGAACAGATGTTATCGGTGTTCTCAAACGATGTGATACCGAACTGATAAAATCGGTCCGCATCCTATCAAGCTTTTCCCAGTTTGAAAAATCATGGAGCAGAACAACATAAACGGGATAAAACCCGTCCGGATTCTGAAAAATAAATTCAACTCCAAGCAACTTACTTTCTCTATTTGAAGAACCTTTTATCTCGATAAATGTTGTATTCGCGTTCCCGTTTTTGCTTTTTAGAATTGCATCCTCCGGACAATTTTCCTTTATCACTCTGCCCGCCTTCTCCTGCGACTCCGCTCCAAGGAGAAAACCCGCTCTGTCATTTGCATACAAGAAACGCAGGTTGTCGTCAAAGAAAAGAATACCCTGATCAACATAGCAAAAAAATTCTTTTAAGCTTTCAATAGGAAAATTGATATTGCTATCCTCCAGCATTGTTGAAACTACTCCCCGTATAAAGATTGTCTTCATGATAAATAACGCAAAAGATATGCCCCGGTTACACCGGGAATCCTATTCTGCTTCAAACCCTTTTGCCCCATTATAAGGAACATTTAAGCTGTTCCCTGTTCGCAATTTGCACTAAGTGATTAAACACTGCCCTGCGGGATATACCGGGATATTACGATTATAACTGACAGACTTAAGATCGCATTTTAATCTCCAATATATTCTTTTTTATTATTCAGATTTTGAATTACCGGAAGGAAATCTATAAGCGAGGTATACCGATAGAATAGAATTGAAAATTCTGTCATCACTTTTGCCAACTTCAAATCCTCCGCAAAGGGAGGATTCAATGTTCTCTGTTAAATAGCTTTTAGCTTTCAGAATAAATATCCAGCGTTCACCGCTCTTTCTAAAATTCATATTATATCCGGAAATCTGTAATAAAGAGTTTTCTCCTATTTTTATTCCAGCTGACGCCGCAAAC
>DAOWMJ010000178.1 GCA_030643145.1 Candidatus Latescibacterota bacterium
TATATTTTTTTCTCAAAGGTTCATATTTTATAACGATATCTCTGTAGGCCTGTATCGTTTTAATCAGAAATTCACTCTTAACTGTTGTGTGGGGTAGCTCGGAATTCATCTTTCGCGCTTTAAATAAGGCTTTTTCTGCTTCATACGCTATTGACTCACTAGCGTCCTTTCCGCAGGAACTGAACAGAATTACCAACATGAAAGTCAAGAGCAGGGGTTTTTTAGATGACAGTCTGAAAGATGGCGGGATTTTCATTAATTATTCCTCCATTTGATTTTTAATATGATTTTCTGATCGGTTTAATTTATAGAATGCAACCGCAGAACCAGCCGTTATCAGGTAGGTCGAAATCGTTTGAAGGATTTCTTTCACTATATGGTGGTATGTCATAAAATCAGGGAAAAGCCTCAGGGAAATCATCTCCGCTTTAAGATCGAGAAAAATTGACGGAAGTGTAAGAATAAAGGGAAGAATGACTATAAGCAAAGTTACGGTGGCCAGGCGGCTCGCGATTGAGATACTGTTCTTTATAGCTGCCGCAGCGGACATCTTTTTGAGCAGAATAAGAGGCGTTGTATAGAGAAATAGAGCCTGTATTATCAGACCACATATAATCCCCGCCGCGATAACCACTATATGAGGTGTTGGGTCAAGTGATTTTGACGCCGTTCTTGATATGTTAATACACGCGAAGATTGCCGCTGAGCTGGCAAGGGATACAGCGGCGAGATGGATATACCTTTTTATGGAGAGGGAAAAGGATCTGCGAAGAGATGGTGTCCTTCCCGCGAGAAAGGATGATATCATCAAGACTATTGCTCCCTGGAACACTACATGAATGAATATGTCGGCGAATTGATTAAATCTGCCGAGAATCGGCTGCATTAGAATAATGTGATGCGGGTAGTGACCGAGCGTCTTTGCTGAGATGCCATTTATAAGGAAGGCCCAGAAAGAGCTCCATGGTTTGTTTATAGATCTAAGGTAAAACAGCATGATTAGAATTTGAAAAATAAAATATAGTATGGAAGGAATCGCGACAATCGGATTCTTAAGAGCCGAGAGCGCTTTATTAAAAATAGCCGGGACCGACCTTACATTCCATATTCCCGTTACGTTGTCTATGTGGTTGCTTATTTCCGGAGTTTGTTTTTTCATTATTTGCTTCTCATTTTAACGGTTTGTTTTAGAGCCAGATCAATGTATGGCTGGATCAATTCTACAAACCTTATGAGATTGCTCCTTGCATCTTCTTCGTTTCCCTGGGGCATAACAACAGAGAATCTGATAAATGTCGCGGGTTGTGCTTTCCCCAGCAGAGAACATTTCATCTGTTCCCATTTGAGAGCGAATTCATTTGTGATGATTCCAGTGTTAATGTAGAACCAGTAAACAACGAGTCTTTTCTTTTTTCCATCAGAAATCAAGATCTTTCTGGCAGATATTGTTTTACCTTCCGGATGGAGAGTAATGCCACTTTCCTTGATTATATCCCATCCGGAACCGGGATAGCAATGTTTGGGCGAATGTATCTGGGAATTCTTTTGCTGGGTGCGGAAAAATCCAAGGAAGAATTCTATTTTCTGCCCCGCCGCGTTGTAATAATCCCTTGCGAGTGTAGTGTCAACTCCAAGTATTTCTAAGGCCCCGGGGGTCAGTTGAATGGTTGTAGAACTATAACCGTCGATATTTTTCGGGATTAATTCAAGGTCGGGCAGATTTGGCATTTCTGCTTCTCTATATCGCAGGGTGTATGTATAGGTTGTCAATACAATAAGTATGATTATAAGAGTTACAAGTTTTTTGGTATTTATTTTTTCCATTTTAGTATTCCGTTAATGATGATCAGAAGAAGAAATCCGGTGGTAAAAACAATAAGCCCGGATATTTCATGCAAAAATCCGTCGGCGAACCGTGCATCGACAATGTGTGCGCCAAGAGCTGTTACAACCAACCTGAATGCGTTTGCCGCGACGGCAATCGGAAGCGAACATGCTACAAGAACCACTTTCCTGGTAGTAGAATAATTCATAACGGCCGTGATGATAACCGCCAGGGTAACCATCGTCATTAGAGATCTCAGCCCGCTGCACGCGGCGACAACTTCAAGGGTGTATTTTGGAAGAAGCAGAATGTTCCCTTTTCTTATTACGCTCACACGTAGGGCATTAAGAATTCCAGCGCTCAATTTGGCGCTTAAAAGCTGTAAGGGAAAGGTCAATCTGTAATATATTATATAGGGGAGAGGGATCATAAGCAGCATAAGAACAAATTCATTGAAAAGGCTTTTTGTGAATTTTTTGCCGGCAAGCATCAATGTTGATCCTAGAATAAACAGGACAAGAGATAATCTTGAAGTAAAGAGTTCAGCGGCAGCCGTGCCCGCTACAAGGCAAATAACAGCAACGCTTATAGTAATAATTCCGGCAACTGTATTGCCGCTAAGAGGGATAGATTTAAGATCATCGTATTTCTTTCTTAAAAGAAATATAATTATTGGCGGAATTAGAAGGCCGTGCTGATAGTTTGAATCATTGATCCACTGTTTTATTAGATTCTTCAGTATGGGAAGATATAAGACTAAAAGCAGAGCGGCCACTGTAGAAAGAAGAATTTTTTTCTGTTTTTCAGTTCCGCTTTTTGAACTATGAGCGATTACAAGCAAAAAGGGCCTCCCGGGAAAATAAGATATTATCTGAACGTATAACTTTTTTTATAGAATAAAACAAGATTAATAGATCGCAAGAGGGATGCCATAAAAAAACGGGAACCTTTCGGGCTCCCGTTAAGACAGAACAAGTTATATTTTCGAGATCAGCTTTTGCGTTTTATAAAGGGTGCTATTCCAAGTAGCCCGAGGCCAAGCAGACTCAATGTGCCGGGCTCCGGGGTAGTGAAGTAACTTGAATCATAGTGAGACATGTTAGTAAATCTTTGACCCTTGGAGTTGATGCCGACAGCGCCGAAATTCACCCAGTCAAAGCCTTCAACTACAATGTCAAAGTTCATTTCAAAGCCCTGGACACGAGTTGTAAGATTATTGGAACCGTAGTGCCAGTTGGCTACTCCCTCGTTAGTCATACGTCCGACATCCTGGAAGTTAAAGTTACTTGTTTCCGATGGGTTGGTCAGGGGACGATACCAGGCCGAATGTGTTCCTTTAGGAACGGCGTCAAAATGTTTTTCAAAAACAGTTATTTCCTGACCATTGATGAACACACTGCCAGATTGATTTTTTGGAACACTGATACTGAGATAAGTATCAAGGTAGTCATAAGTAGGCAAGACGTTGCTTATACCTCCTCCGAGCATGTTGGCTCCGCTTCCTCCGGAGAACATGTCGGAATCAGGCCCCCAGGAACCGACAATGTTGAGATTAAACTGCCGGCTGTTTGTTACCCAAGAGAATTGATCAAGGTCGCTGTGATAGAACTCGTATCGTGAATTAGTGATATATGTTTGCAATCTGGGGACTGCCGATGCGGAAACAGCAAGTGAAAATACAAGGAAGATCGATATCGCTATTGTGTAAAGTTTTTTCATTTTAACTCCTTCTTCTTTCCTTCTAAGTGACGGATTTCTTAATAAATCAAGTCAAATTTAGATTCTGCCTAAGTTACTGCAATTGATATGCCAGGATATAATAATAGTTAACTCCTGTGATTTCAAATAGATACATGGTTGGACAAGTGGGGAGTATTTCCCATGACAAAAAGTGTAAAAAATACCGACACTATTAGGGGTCTATCGCCCGAATCGAGTTATTTATGAATATTACACTATTTTCCTGATTGAGGCCTGAAATTTGCAATCTGTGTAATTAAGCACGGTTATCTTAACAGGGTGGTCACTATCGGGCGGAAAATGGAACAACCAGGCAAAAATAGCAAACGACGAGAACAAGAGATTGAGAGAAGTGGAATCGTTCGATTTGTTCTCCATGTGATAATAGGAATTGCCGGATGGACAGCTTTCGGATATTTCTGGTTTACTGTGATCAGGAGAGGGGTCGGAAGCAAGGTTCCGGTCTCTATTGTCGCTATGGCTGTCTTTATGATTCTTCTTGTAGCGCTGACGTCTATTTGGGTTAAACATAATATCAGGATATCGAAAAGGAATAGAAGAAGATCTGCCGTAGCCATTTCTAAGCAGCCATATACATTGGATAAAGTTGGAGCGGAAGTGGAAATTGAAGATATTGAAGCGCTTAAAAACTCGGCTCTGATAGAGATTACTGTTACCGAGAGCAAGAAAGTATTTAAATCCCTTACCGTATAGGTAATAAGGGAAGGGACAAAAAGCAGATAGATTGTCGGGGTTAAGGGTTTATTATGGACATTATTTCGGTATTGGAAGTTATTGAAAATTCAGGAATATATTTAGGCGCGCTTGTCTATTTTGCCTGGTATCCGATATTCTCGAGCCTAATGTGGATTTTTACGGCCCTTGTTTACTTCTTCCGGCGTGA
>DAOWMJ010000239.1 GCA_030643145.1 Candidatus Latescibacterota bacterium
ATCCGTGATATGGCCGACGGAAAAGATTACAAGATTCCGTCAACCATTGACGATCCTGACACCCTTAAAGAGATAGAAGAGCATCTGCGGAGGGAAGGATATCCGGAAAAGGATTAATCTTTCCCTGATATTAGTTATTAGGTAAAACAAAGGCCTTCCAAGTTAGTCGGAAGGTCTTTGTTTTACTTGCCTCCATCACGGCGGTAAACGAAAAACTCTCTACAGAAGATCCTCAAGGGGTGTGTATTTCTTCCTGAAAGCCGTTGCCACGGCCTTGTCCGTAATTTTACCATCCAGTATATTTACGCCTGTCCAGATAGTTCTGTTTCCTTTTACCGCTTTTTCAAATCCATTATTAGCTATTTCAAGAGCGAATGGGAGCGTGGCATTTGTAAGCGCAAATGTTGAAGTTCTTGCGACCGCGCCGGGCATATTTGCAACACCGTAGTGGACCACGCCGTTTATAATGTAAGTGGGATTTGTGTGTGTAGTGGGTTTTATAGTTTCGATGCAACCGCCCTGATCAACAGCAACATCTACGATAACCGATCCGGGTTTCATAGTTTTCAGCATACTTTTAGTGACAAGGCGGGGGGCTTTGGCTCCTCTTATAAGGACAGCGCCGATCACAAGGTCGGATTCAGCGACCGCGCTGCGGATGTTTTCCGGATTGGACATTAATGGAGTTACATTAGCAGGCAGAATATCGCTGAGGTAGCGCAATCTGTCGAGGTCTATGTCCAGGATTGTAACTTTCGCGCCAAGGCCGGCGGCCATTTTTGCTGCGTTTGTCCCAACAATGCCGCCGCCTAAAATGGCTACTTTGGCAGGCTCAACACCCGGTACGCCTCCGAGAAGAAGGCCTCTTCCCTGCATCGGGCGTTCCAGATATTTAGCCCCTTCCTGTATGGCCATACGTCCGGCTACTTCGCTCATAGGAATTAAAAGAGGTAACGAGCCGTTTTCTTCTGTCATTGTTTCGTAGGCGATACATTTTGCCTTGCTACGTATCATACCGTCTGTTAGAGAGCGATTGGCGGCGAAATGAAAATAAGTAAACACAATCTGATCCCTGCGGCACATTTTAATTTCGGCGGCCTGAGGTTCCTTCACCTTGATAATCATATCGCTGCGCTGGAAGATGTCTTTTGCTTTGGCAACGATTGTGGCGCCCGCTTTCCGATATTCAATGTCTTCAAAACCGCTGCCTTTGCCGGCGTTCTTCTGGACAAGAACCTTGTGCCCCTTTTTTATAAGGGTTTCCGCGCCAACCGGTATAAGAGCAACGCGGTATTCATCTTTTTTTATTTCCTTTGGGACACCTATAATCATTTGATCACCCCAGGCTGAATTAAGATTGAAAGTAAGGCATAATTTATGAAATTATTTTTTAAATATACCAACATAGTTTATTATAACAACTCTTTTTTAAGCCCGAGAGTAAAACAGTTTATAAATCTTGTTACTGATAAATTGTTATGGGTATCGTTAGGCGTTGGGCAGGTGTTTGTTGAAACAGGGAAAGAAATGGTGTATAATAAACGGTTATGAGATTAATGAATGGGGAAAAAATGAAAAATTTTATTTTAATATTTATTATTTTTGGGTTATTTCAAGCAATAGGCGTAACGGGTTACACGCAGGGCGGGATGGAGGCTGTAATAATAGATCATACCTGCGCGGAGATTTCAGAGATCCCCGCCGCCTGGGTAGATTCCGTTCAGGCGCTTTTAAAACTTCACTATGCTCATACCTCTCACGGGGGCCAGCTCTTAACAGGGCTTGTAAATATTGAAGCCGGCGACTCAAAGTACAGCTTTGTTTATGAGAACAATAATCTTCCGGCAGAAGAGGGAGCATTCTGTATATTCAACGGGCAGCAGTCTGAAACTTATATTACTCCGGAACTGTATTGGGCAACTTCGGAAGGTATGAATAGAACAAGAGCGGTTCTGAACGCTAATCCTGACATCAATATTTCAATGTGGTCATGGTGCACTCAGCCTGACTACTATACACAGGAGCAAGTGCGGGGATATCTTGATTCGATGAGTGTCCTTGAAACGGAATACCCCGGCGTCACATTCGTTTACATGACAGGCAACGCCCAGAGTACAGGCGGCTCCGGATACAATAGATATCTCAGAAACGAAGAGATAAGGCAACATTGCCTGGTTAACAATAGGGTCCTGTACGACTTCGCTGATCTTGATTCCTGGTGGTATAATCCCGTGACAGAGTTGTGGGAACAGAATACATACGATTACGGGGGAACCGACGTGCCGGTTGAGCACGAGCAGTTTAACGGAGATGAAACGGGGCATACCACAGTAGAAAGCTGTATTCAGAAGGGAAGAGCGGTCTGGTGGATGACAGCGCTTATTGCGGGGTGGGATGGACTAGCTTCCGCCCGGGAGGCAAGCTGGGGCAGTATAAAGAGTCAATACAGAGACAGGTAATTGTACTTTTGAATAAGTCTGTTTTGTTACTTAGCTGTTGGGGAAAAAGCAAATCAGGGATATTAAGTACAGGCGCGCATTATTTTGAAACCAGTTTCTTAAATTTATCTTCGGACACTATCGAAACGCCGAGCTTTACGGCCTTGTTGTATTTTGAGCCCGGGACTTTGCCGGCAACGAGATAGTCGGTTTTAGCGCTTACAGTTGAAGAGATTCTTCCTCCAAGGGATACAACCAGTCTTTTTGCCTCTTCTCTCGTGAATTCTTCAAGTGTGCCTGTAAATACGAAATTGCTGTTTTCTAGCACGGAAAATCTCACACCGGTTTCAATATGAGGGGTGACTCCTGACGAGAGAAGAAAATCTATTATCCCGGTCTTTTTCTCGTCGGAAAAGAAACGCGTAACACTTCCGGCGATCTCGGGGCCTATCTCGTTAATTTCTATCAGATTTTCATATGAAGCGCCGCGGATGGCCTTTATTGATCCGAAGTGATCAGATAGAAGGCGTGCTGTATGTTCTCCTACATTGCGAATGCCAAGGGCAAAGATGAAACGGGCGAGAGAAATGTTTTTGGATTTTTCGATCGCTTCGAGAAGGTTCCGGGCTGATTTTTCAGCGAATCGATCCAGCGTCAGAAGGGTTTCAACG
>DAOWMJ010000255.1 GCA_030643145.1 Candidatus Latescibacterota bacterium
ACTGTAAACATCAATGTTAAATATGATTTTTATGTAAAGAAACAAGTAATTTAATAGCTAATGGCAAAGAACCGCGCTTTGAAGGAGGATTTATGGATGAGGAAAATGGTGTAAAAGGACTGCCTGAAAATGCCTACAGCATATTAGAGTCCGGGGAAGAATATGTTCCCTATATTCCTGCCGGTAAAAAGATACCTGAAGTTACAATAAGATCTGTTTTTATCGGAATTCTTATGGCCATCCTTTTTACGGCTGCGGCCGCTTATCTTGGCCTCAAGATAGGACAGGTTTTTGAAGCCGCTATTCCTATTGCTATACTCGCCGTGGGAATGGGGGGGATGTTCAGGCGCAAGAGCACAATCAGCGAGAATGTTATTATACAATCTATAGGATCCGCTTCAGGTGTTGTTGTTGCCGGCATGATATTTACACTACCCGCTATTTTTATTCTGAATCTTCAGTTGCAGTTCTATCAGACATTCATCGCCGCGCTTCTTGGCGGATTCCTCGGGATTCTTTTTATTATACCGATGCGGCGATATTTTGTCAGAGATCAGCACGGTTATTTGCCTTTTCCGGAAGGAACCGCCATAACAGAGGTTCTTGTCACAGGAGAAAGGGGCGGAGACCAAGCTAAAGTACTTGTAAAAGCAGCTATTATCGGCGGCCTTTACGATTTCTGCATTGCTACATTCGGGCTCTGGCGTGAAGTGATTTCCACAAGGGTTATTGCTCCGCTCGCCGTTGTTGCCGATAAGGCGAAGCTTGTCGTAAAGGTTAATGCCGGCGCGGCTGTGATGGGCCTTGGATATATAATCGGGCTTCGGTATGCTACGATTATCGCGGCCGGGAGTTTTGTTTCCTGGCTTGTTCTTATACCGGCAGTCTTCTATTTCGGGCAGCACCTGGGAATGCCGGTAGGGGATGCCACGATGACTATAGCTCAGATGAGCCCCGAAGAAATCTTCTCGAATTATATACGTCATATTGGTATCGGCGGTATAGCTGTCGCCGGAATAATTGGCATTCTTAAATCATCAAAGATTATCATTTCCACATTTACCGTTGGCTTCAAGGAAATATTTACGGGCAAGTCAGAGTCGACTGCCGAGAGAACCGACAGAGATATCGGGATGGCCGCTGTTGTAAGCGGTATCATTCTTACACTCCTTGCGGTATTTCTCTTCTTCGGTTTGGGTGTTGTAGATTCCTAGCGCTTCGCGGTTATAGCTCTGCTTGTTGTGGCTATTATAACATTTCTCTTTACTACAGTGGCTGCCCGCGCGATAGCTATTGTCGGCATGAACCCCGTTTCGGGAATGACCCTTATGACTTTGATACTGTCAAGTGTGATACTTGTCAGGGCGGGGCTTTCGGGACCTGCCGGTATGGTCTCCGCTCTGATAATCGGGGGGGTTGTCTGCACCGCGCTCTCAACCGCGGGTGCATTCATAAGTGATCTTAAGGTGGGTTACTGGCTCGGTTCCACACCCGAGAAACAGGAAAAATACAAGTTTCTCGGTATTATCGTCGCTTCGATCAGTATAACAGGTGTGATAATTCTTCTTAACAAGGTCTACGGATTTACCGGAGAAGGCAGACTTGCCGCTCCCCAGGCGAACGCCATGGCGGCCGTAATCAAGACGCTGATGTCAAAAGCGACTGCTCCATGGGGGTTGTATATCGCAGGCGGTTTTATGGCTTTGATACTTGAAATGCTCGGAATAGCGCCCCTGGCCTTTGCTCTTGGTATGTATCTGCCTATCGAGCTTAATACACCTATTCTTGTTGGCGGTCTTGTCGCTTATTTTGTTTCTACACGAAGCAAGGATAAAGAGGTTAACAAGAAGAGAAAAGAACGGGGCACCCTGATTGCCTCGGGGTTTATTGCCGGCGGCGCTCTTATGGGCGTTTTAAGCGCCCTTCTGGCTCTCCCCGGTTGGAATAAGGTTCTTAACACGGGGATCGCGGAAAAACCGATAGGGGAAATGCTGAGTGTTGTTCTCTTCGCGGGATTGTGTGTTTATCTATATCTGGATTCCAAGAAGGGAGCTGTGGACAAAGTTGTTTAGCGAGGGACGTTAACACTTGAGTTGCAGCCCTGTTTATTAATGGGATGATACGCGATACTCACCGGTAATAGGGAGTTTAAAATTCTAGGACCGTTGGTTCGGCAAGGCGCCGGATCAACGGTTTTTTGAATAGAAAAATCCAAACATTTCCTTCAGAAATTTTCTTAATAACCTTCCCCAAAAATGAGCAAAATACATTTTCTTATATTGAAATAAACTCAAAACCAGAGTCAGACCGGAATGATAAACAACCTTGGAATCTTTCTTCGTGTTACCATCCCAAAATAGAATTGGTGAGGTTCTTGAAATTCTATTAGATTTTTGTGAGGGCAAATTCAACAGAGTATTTCGAAAGGACAGGGATAAATCTTTTGCGGTTGTTGACATTTTATATCCTATTTCTTTCGCGAAAACAACTCCGGCTTCAGTACCGCTACCGCCGGGCCAACAAAGAAACTCCACTTTTTTGTTTAATTCTTCTTCAATTATTTTTTTTGAATCATACAGTTCTTTCCAAATACGATTTTTATACTCATTCTCTGATTCATATCGGCCACCTTCATGATTTTGTTCTTCTATTTCAGCTTGTTTAAATAG
>DAOWMJ010000222.1 GCA_030643145.1 Candidatus Latescibacterota bacterium
CCAGCAAATGGAAATATATTCTGCTCCGGCTCGGTCGAATCTCCCGATGGCTATGCCGATCTCATGCTCAAGTTCAAAACTCAGGAGCTCGTGACTGCGCTCGGTGAACTCGATGGCATCGCTTCGGCGACCGTGACAATGGAGGCCGTTCTTCTCGAGGATGGCACACTTCTTAGAGGTCAGGACCGGGTGATGATCGTCGGAAAAGGGCTTCAAATAGATCCGGGTTCGAGCAGACATGTCCTGTACACACAGAGTGATCCTCGTGAAATAATCCAGATTATTCAGTTCGAAATTCCCAAGCGGGCAGATGTAGCTATCTCGGTCTACAATGTCTTGGGGAAGCGCATCGCGCACATCGACCGCGGATCGGCGCCTGCCGGCGTTCAATCACTCGACCTTGATACATCGGGATACTGTAGCGGCATCTATTTTCTCCGGCTACGCGCCGGTTCATATGAGGCAGTCAAAAAGCTCGTGCTGATAAGATGATATGGTATCCACAGGTTCTTTAGAAAAGTATTTCATTTGACGTTTTTATCCTCATCCAGCTACCGTCTGGGTAAATAGCGGGATAATGATAAATGAATAATATTGTCTTGAGGTTACTTGACTTTACTCCATTATCACTTATAATGATCTACAGCTTAAAATTTCTATTTATGGTAACACAATGTATAATTAGGATATATGTGTCCGCCTGAACAATTCATAAAGGCTTTTGGATTATTTAGATATTGAAAGGAGCAATTCATGTTTTTGAAACGCTTATGTAAAAAATGCTTGGTGGCCTATGGTCTTTTCCTGGTGTTTTTGGTCCTTTCCATTGGAACCGATTTATCCGCTACCGGCTTCTGGGTAGAACAAACGCTGTCCGATTTTTCGGGAGGAAGCGTTCTCTGTGACAGCGATGAAGGCTGCCTTGTTTACACCCGTAACAATACCGATGTCATCCTGGTTTTTGATGTCAACCGAGGTGACTGGCTGAAGATTGATATGGGAACATCTCAGAGTTTCTGTGAGGCGGTAACCAAGGGGAATGTCGTTTTCGCAAGGACTGACAGCTTGCTCTTCGGCTACAGCGCCACCCTCCAGGAGTGGGACACAATAACTTTCACCGGCGATTATATGACAGGCATAACTTATTACTCTGAATGTGGGAGAAATCTGGCCTGCTTTGTGACTCAAAGTTATGTGTATGTATTCGATGCCGATCTCGGCTACTGGCAGACATACGACTACGGCCTACCTGTTGATTTTACGGGCGGCAGCGTATGGGTAGCGGATACCTATATCGGCATGAAGCTAAGTATACCTTATCCGGGTGAACCAAAGAACATCGTCTATAGCGGTTTGGTTCACAATTTCAACAAAATCGAATTGGGCGTGCACCAGCCGAGTCCTGTCACGGAATACGGCTTCGCCGGGTGGTTCAATATCGATTATGACGGAGTGAATTACCGCTTTGTCGGCTACAGCGCGGCGACCAACCAGTTTGATGTCGTGTCTTACGCCCTCGGTAATAATGAAGGGCCTATAAGCCTGACCGGCGCGGGGACCCTTACCGCCGATATGTTTACCACCCGCGTGTTCGGCTTTCGCCATATCGTTCCCAATACCTCGGTTACCACCAATTGGTACGGATTCGATACCCGGCGCGGGGCATGGGATCACGAGCAGCGCTTTTATGACTGGACTGTTGATCATTATTCCGGCAATATTTGCCAGGCTGGTCAGTTTTCATTTGATAATTCGCTTTTTACAGCTGACGCGTCGTTTCATTTCCAATTCTATAGTGGAATCGACGGCGTATATAGGGATTTTACTCCGGGGCTGATATATACCAGCACTACCGCAAGCTGGGGCGGAGGCGGCACCGTGTTCTGTGCTCATGACAACCTTAATGCCTGGGGGTACGATGTTGCCGGAAACCGCAGCAGCGCAATCAGTCTTCCTCTTGATAAAACTTCATATCTTTGCCGTGGAGAGGATTTCGCGGCTTTTACCCGCTATGAAACCGGCGTCGATACAATGATTACCTTTTTCTACAACAGCAACAACAACAGCTGGAGTTCAGTTTCCGCCCCCGACCATCATACAACCCATGGAACTTCTAACGAACACCTCTATATTCACCGCGGTTCAGGGGAGAATGTCGTTATCTTCTATTCGGCTCATAAGGATTTGATCCATAAAGAAGATTTTCCCGATGACATCTCTGTATATACTTTGTTAAACGACGAAATGGGATGGGCTCGATCGGCCAATGCCTCGGTGCTCTTTGATGCTCTCAATGGCAGCGCGTTTACTTACGGGTTTAATTTCGACCGTAGTTCAATGGGAACACATTCGGCCATACTCTGTAATACAACAGCTCAGACAGTTCACGGTTACAGCTGCCTGACACAAAACCAGAGTGAACAGGTGATAGATTTCGAACCTTATTTCATTAATGAAAGCGGCTATATCGGGTATATCGATAACGCCTATAACAACACCAAATGCTATGCCTATAACGAGCTTGGTGACGGCTGGGTGGAATTGATCCCGGAAGGATCGGATGTGGCAACGCTGGTTGGCACCAAAACGATTCTGGTAGCGCGTCACGACCGGGTTTATGCTTTCGATCCCGAGAGCCTTACCGTTAGTGTTGAAGACGATATAGAGGAAGAAGAATCCCCTGATTTATTGCCATACAAGTTTGAATTATTCCAGAATTATCCGAATCCGTTTAATCCTTCCACTACCATCCATTACAGCATACCGGAAAGATCACATGTAACCCTTGATATCTTCGATGTATCAGGCCGCAGGATCGCCCGGCTGGTAGATTCAGTGCAGGAATCGGGAGGGCACCATAAGGAATGGTACGGATGGAATAAAGATGGAGCTGCCGTCTCAAGCGGGGTCTATTTCTACAAGCTCAGGGCGGGCAAGAAGAGAATAACAAAGAAAATGATTTTGTTGAAATAGTAGTTCTTGAACAGGGATTACCCTGCAACCCGGAACTCGGTTCGCGCTGGAACACACGACGGGGTGTTTCTGAAATCAAGTCTGAATTTTCTCATGTCACAAGCCGTGCCGTAAGTTTGTCGCTAGTTATATCGCGGGAACTAACCATGCTGAATATTTACTTTTATTTTGTAATTTGCTCCAGAATCCAATCACCCATCACTTTCAAAGCTGTCGGCGAAATTGTTTCCTCAATTTTCCCGTATTCGGAAGGTGAGCCGGTCTCGGCAGTTTGAAATAGATGATTTAGCCCCTGTAATTCCCTGATTGTATAATTTGAATTTCCACCTTGCTTCAATGCTTTTTCAATCTCACCGAGATTTTCCTTTGGCGGCACCTGCAAATCTTTTTCCCCGTTAATTGCCAATACCGGGCATTTA
>DAOWMJ010000099.1 GCA_030643145.1 Candidatus Latescibacterota bacterium
GTCGGATTACACGCTTGAATATTCAGTTCAGAATAATCAGCGGTGAATAACTCATTTATAAGAACTTTCGATTCAAGATCGCCGCACGCCGCAAAACACCAGCATGTCCCGTATGGATTCTGGTTTTTGACCGAAGTAACACCGCCGAGGGCTCTCCAGTCCCAGGAACTCGCGGCAGCGCCAAAGAGGTGTGTGGTAGGTGTAAGGTGACTCAGGTCAATCGGTGGAGGAATAAATCCAAAGTTTTCTTCGGGCGCCTTATATACCTTCTGCGGAGCCGTAATGAGTTCCTGCGCAAACGCATTTTCCATTGTAAAGATTGCGAGAAACAGGACGGTAAACAGAAAAACTAACCACTTAGATTTCATAGAAATCTCCTCTCCACTGGTTTATATGATTTAATAAATATGGCGGAATAACTTGTGAATTATCAATCTCCAGGTTCATACTTACGCGGTACCGCTACCGCCGGATAGATCCCAAAGCTTAAATCTACTTTCCATTTTCCCCGCCAACTTCTTTTAATAGCATGGATTATACCATGTTCCTTAGGATATCTCAACCAAATTATCCCTATTATTTTCATTGACAACATTGTCACTTCTAAAATACGGTTTAACACTAAGGGGGCGATCTTTCATTCAGATTTTCCGCAGCGCCTTATAAACCCCTTTTGTTAAGGGTTTCACTATCGAAGATGAACCCGCACCTTTATTTAATAGAGGAGATGTATCATGAATGATGAACCTGTCCACGAACAGATGAAATATGAAGAAGCCTCCAGCGGAAGCGGAAACATAAAAAAAGGATTGATGTGGATTGTGCCTCTGGTAATCGTAATCGTTGTTCTCTTTATAATTATTAATCAGAAGGCGGGGAAGAATGATTCAGAATATGCAGATCTGATATCAAAAGCAAATACCTCTTTTAACCTTGAAGAATACCGGAAAGCAAAGATCAATTACGAAGCCGCTTTGAGTATTAAGCCGGAAGCGGACCTTCCACTCGTAAGAATTAGCGCGATAGACAGCATCCTCACTTTCAGGGAAGAGGCAAGGATAAAAGAATCCGCGGAAGTAAAAACAACGGAAATATCCCAGGACAGCAAATCCGACAAAACAGAATCCCGGGAAAAGATATCATTATCAGAAAAAAGCGGGGAACAAAAGGCAAAAACAGCATCTACCGGCAGCGGCAGTTATCATATTGTGATTGGTTGTTTCGAAATAAGAAACAACGCGATCAATTACAGCAAAAAACTCAGAGAAAAAGGGTTCAGCTCCATAATTATCCCTATTCTCGATGGGAGGATGAGCGCTGTAACATATCAATCATTCGAAACCGAAGAAGAAGCCTTTAAAACACTGCGACATGTACAGAAAGACTTCGTGAAAGAGGCCTGGGTACTGAAACATTAAACACCGGCATCGACTTTTTCTAAGAATACCGCGCCGAAGCCAAAGCGCTATACTTATGTACTGATAATATTTCTAGCGTTCGCCAAGAACAATATCTTTTGAGATTTCTCTCCCTTCCCGAAGAAATGTAATCTCAACCCTATCTCCGGGTTTGCATAACTTCAGTTTGTTCGAATATTCCCGGAGGTTAGTTATTTTAAGGTCACCGAGTAAAATTATTATATCACCCTTCATTATCCCCGCCTTTGCCGCCGGCGAACCGGAAGAAACGCTCGCCACCCTTACTCCGCTTCCGTCATAAGCAAAGTCCGGAATGCAGCCGGTCGAAACGGTACGCCCCCCCCGCTTTACAGGCGCCGGAGAACTCCGCCTTTCCTTTCCAGAAAATTGGAGAGGATCCATTCTCTCCGCCAGATAGACCATTGCTTCCCTGGTAAATGCCGCGACCTTAACCAGCCCCGCCGCATCGATTTTGTCAACCGTGTCCGTGGGCCTATGATAATCTTCATGAGGGCCGGAAAATATCTGAACTGCCGGGACGCCGGCTTCAATAAAACTGACTTGATCACTGGCATCCAGATCCTGCGTGACCATCTCCGACTCAACCCCTGTGACATAACTGCTCCCCATAAAAATATGCCTCCACTCACGTGCGCTGGAGCTGTTGAGCACAAGCAGTTTTCTATCGCCGAGCCGTCCTACTGTATCAAGATTTAATACCCCGATACACTTCTCTGCCGGAAACCTCTTCATATTCCTGACATAATATTTAGAACCGCGAAGACCGCTTTCTTCGGCGGTAAAAGCTACAAACACGATATTCCTGTCCGGATTAAGGCTTTTCCCGAGTTGCGCGGCAAGTTCGATCATCACTGCCACCCCACTGGCGTTATCGTCAGCGCCAGGGTGAATCCTGCCCTTATTACCTCTGAATACATCAGGCCAGCCATAGCCCAGGTGATCATAATGTGCGCATACAATAACCGATTCCTTCTTTAAGCCCTCTTTAGTGCCGGGCAGAACTCCGATAACATTCCTGATTTTGTCTCTCTTCCCCCCGGCATCAATCACATCCTCCCAGGTCTGATAAAAAGTGCCATTATCTCCGGCAGGTTTAAGCCCCGCTCTCTCAAACCGGTCCGCTATATATTCCGCGGCCTTTTCTATTCCCTCCGAGCCGAGCCCACGCCCCTCGAGTCCGTCGCTTGCCAGATACTCAACATGCCCCATCATTCTTTCGGCTGAGAAATCCGGAGCAAGAACGGCCAGCGCTTCCCTTTCGGGGAGCTCACTTATAAACTTATTATCACCACTCCCCTCATCCCAGGAAATCACTGAGGCCATCGGGGAATCAACCGCCTCCCAGTTACCCTTGGCAATATTCGTCGGCTCATCACCCTCGAAGGCTAAATAGCTGTACTTTCCGTAATGGGGCAGTTTCCTTGACAATCCCCCTATAGCCTCTCTGTCACCTATGGTGAGCCACATCAGAACAGATTTCGGATTCCTTGGATGACGGACTGAAATCACAAAGCTGTTGGAATCCCGGCCAAGCGTCATATCCCCGAACCGAATACTCTCCCCTGATATTTCAGCATTATAACCCTTAATCCCTTGTTCTATCAGCTTTCGATAACTATTGTCCCAGCCGAAGATCCAGACGGCCTTATCAGCCGGCACTTCACTCATCTCATCATCCCGCTTGATTTCAATCTTCAAAGAAGTGTCAGCAGCCCATATTCGTGCAAGCCTGGAATAATTTTCCAAAACCACCTCGTCCGCCGCGGATGGGAGAAGAATTAAAATGTTGTCAGAACCATAAGCCTTAGAGAGAGAAGGGGGAATCTCATTATAATGCAGCTTACGGAATATATCGAACTCCGGGTCGATTCTTAAATACAATGGCTTATCCTTAAAAGTAACCTCAAAGGTTTCTTTCTTCTTAGTCATCAACACCTTTTTTATCTCGATATTGTCCTTGAATGAAATCGCGATGGGGATATCAAGAAAATATGGTTTCTCGCGCTGTATCTGCTTAAGTGTAATCTTTAAAGTATACTCGTTCTCGTCGCGCCCGGCTTCAACGCCCGAAAGCCTAAGCTCCGGCGCCCCCGTCCTTGTAACCCATTGCTTAAAAAAAGGCTTAAAATCTGTATCCGTTACAGACTCGAATGCCTCGCGAATGTCATCGTAAGAAGCATGTTCGAATCTGTTGCCGCTGTAGAAAGCCCTTACTCCCTTTATAAAAAGCGCGTCGCCAACATTCTGCCTCAGCATATTCCACATCATCATAGCCTTCCCGTACCCTACCGCCTCGGTCGCGGCATCGCTCCTGGAGAGGAATTTACTTATGGGAAAATCATTTTTGCTATTTACATAATCAGTGTATCTCTGCAGTTTCCCCCGCCTGTATTCAGCTCCCTGCCCGCGCTGCTCCTTGATCAGATGATCGGCCATATAAACGGTAAGCCCCTCACACCAATTACCTTTATCGAAATCAACGTAAACGCTGTTCCCCCACCAATTGTGAAGAAGCTCATGGGGATAGGATGAATGAAGTATGAAGGGAAAACGAATCACCTTTTCACCGAGAAGTGTAAAAGAGGGCATACCGTAACCTGTCTCCCAGAAATTTTCGACAAGCGCGAATTTTGAGAATGGATAGGGCCCGATTAAATCACTATACATCTCCATGTACTGAGCCGTCGTTTCAAGATACTTGCCGGCGAGATTTTCATCACAAGTCCTTAGGAAAGCCATCACATCGACAGCGCCCGCTGATCGTGAATATTCACAGAATCGCGCCGCGATCAGATAGATCTCCTCCATAGGCTTTAAGCAATTCCAACGGGTAATCCTCCTTCCACCCTTTACCTCATGAAGAGTTCTTCCGCCCTGGCTTACAACATCCCATCCTTCAGGTACCGACGCGGTAAGTTCAAATGTGACAAAACGATCATCGAAGTAGGGCACCCACCATGTAGAGCCGGACAGATAAACGCCTTCGCCTGAAATTATGCCCGGTGTCTGGCTGAACCCTCGCGCGTATTCAGAACCCTGCTGCTTAATAGTATAATGGATCCTGCCGCTGAAGGTTAAATCCAGAATCAAATCCCCCCGCGGTATTTCATCAATTAGAATCCTGTATCTGTTTTTACTGATACCCGATCTATTAAAATCTTCCCGATCGATCCCAATATCATTAATCCCCACCCCGCTTTCAACAAGCTCAACCGCGACTCCCGGAGTAGTGGACACAACATCGAGATCTCCGAGAAGCATGAATGTCATAGAGGAAGATATCATTCCCTCAGGCAAGGTTATCCTGTCTGAAACATCGATAAAATTCTTTTCCGGATCGATAGAAAGTGATAATTCATGATGGATTACACTCTCATGCGCCGAAAGGTGTCCGGCGATTACCAAAAAAAGGCTAAGTATAAGAAACGGATATCTCTTAAACATAAATTTCTCCAGTCCTGAAGTCACAAACAGTTACAAGAAAAGGTTTCAGAAACGGATTATAACAGTTATCTTCTGCTTACCGAAATATTTTCTTGCCACGATAGAGAAACAGCGATGTTGACCTAAATTTACAATTCCTGTAAACTGTCTTTCTAACCGTGCATAACCGGATAGAACTGTTGATCGACCACTGGAAGGGAAAAATCATGAAAAGAAGAAATTTTTTAAGCCTGTTTGTGTTAATTGTTTTTGTAATCATGCCTTTGACAATTCAGGCGGCAGGGGAACAAGCTGGATCGATTCCATCATCATTATTGAACAAAATGCGTGAAATAGTAATAGACAAGGGGAAAATAAACGCTATCAGCAATAATGAAATTAAGAAACTTCTACCCAACCGCTCAAATGTCGGTAAAACCGATCATTATTTTTCAGTAAGACTCGATATTAAAGGGATAACGGATCAAAAATCAACCGGGCGCTGCTGGTTATTTACGAGTTTAAATGTAATCAGGCAGAAGGTCAGGGAAAAATTCAATCTGGAGAGTTTTGAATTCTCTGAAAATTACTCATTTTTCTGGGATCAACTCGAGAAGTCTAACCTCTTTCTTGAAGGGATTATTGAAACACGAGACAAGGATTATACGGAAAGAAAAGTCGAATGGCTTTTTAAGCATCCTATAAGTGACGGCGGAGTCTGGAACTTAGCAGTCAATGTAATAGAAAAATACGGCCTTGTTCCACTAAGTGTGATGCCTGAAACTCATCACAGCTCCAATACCAGAGATATGAGAAACATTCTCAGAATGAAACTTCGTGAAGACGGTATCCGTCTGCGCCAGATGCACAAAGAGGAAATACCGATCGAAGCACTGCGTAAAGCAAAAGAAGAAATGTTGATAGATATCTATAAATTGCTGGTTTACCACCTTGGCGAACCCCCCGCGGAATTCACATGGCGTTACAAGGATAAAGACGACAAAATCAGTGAACCGAAGAAATATACTCCCTCTGAGTTCTTCAAAGAAACGATTGATGTTGATCTGAAAGACTACGTTATGCTGATGAACGATCCCACGCGCCCATATCATAAACTCTATGAAATAGAATATGACCGCAATATAGTTGAGGGCTTCAACTGGAAATATATAAATCTCCCAAACAAAGATCTAAAAAAGTTCGCGAAGGCATCTCTTTTAGACGGAGAGGTGATGTATTTTTCCTGTGACGTCGGCAAACAGCTAAACCGTAAGGAGGGCCTTCTGAGTCTGGATAACAATGATTATGAAGCCCTGTATGGAATTAAATTCGGCATGAACAAAAAGGAGCGTATCCTCGCCTCGGCGAGCGGCTCCACACACGGAATGGCTCTTGTCGGTATGGAAACAACTGAAAAAGGAAAACCAACAAAATGGCTCCTTGAAAACAGCTGGGGTGAAGAAGAGGGACAAAAGGGTTTTGTTACCATGACAGATCAGTGGTTTGATGAATATATGTTCAGAATTGTAATTCACAGGGACTATATTTCATCGGATGTCCTTGAAATCCTCAAGGAAGAACCTCTTCATCTTCACCCATGGGATCCGATGTTTCTGCCGGTCGAAGATAAATAACCAGGAAAGGATAAATATGACAGATCTAGTCAGCAGATTTATTGAATATGTCAAGATCGACACAACATCCGACGAAGAATCGAAAGAGAGCCCCAGTACAAAGATCCAGTTTGATCTGGCTGAAAAACTAGCCGACGAACTTATTGCTCTCGGTCTGAAAGATGTCGGCGTTGACGAACACTGTTATGTAATGGCTACACTCCCAAGCAATACTGACAAGAAAATTCCTGTCATCGGGTTCTTAGCCCATCTCGATACCTCTCCGGAAGTATCCGGCGCTGATGTCACACCCCGGATCATCGAAGACTACGACGGAAAGGAGATTGTACTGAACGCGGAAAAAGATATTATCCTTTCCCCTGAGAGTTTTCCGGAGCTTAATGATTATATCGGGGACACTCTCATTACTACCGACGGAACAACCCTTCTCGGCGCCGACGATAAGGCCGGAATCGCGGAGATAATGTCCGCTGTGGAACACCTGATCAAAAACCCTGACATCAAACACGGTACTATCAAAATAGGATTTACCCCCGATGAGGAAATTGGAAAGGGAACAGATCATTTCGACGTGAAAAAGTTCGGGGCGGATTTCGCGTATACTCTTGATGGAGGAAAACTTGGAGAACTCGAGTTCGAAAATTTCAATGCCGCAAAAGCAATAATAACCATTAAGGGACGCAATATACACCCGGGGTATGCCAA
>DAOWMJ010000168.1 GCA_030643145.1 Candidatus Latescibacterota bacterium
ATTTTCTTGTTGCTTATCCTTGCCAGAGGGCAAAAAATTGAAGGGCCTATACCATGGTAATGTATTATATCAAAATCGCCGGCTATTGCCGCAAGGGTCGAAAATAATGAATTTGTGGCAGTATCAAGATTCTTTGTCTGAATTGAAGGTAAAATCCGTATATCCACATTGTTAAATTTCCCGCTCCGGCTGAAAGATTTCCTGCCGAAAACAGTTACGCTGTGACCCTTTTTCGCTAGCCTTACACTAATCTCTTCCACATGACGCTCAATCCCGCCAAATAACGCTGGTATTCCTTTCGACCCTAGCATTGCGATTTTCAATTTAAATTTACTCTTCCTCTCAAAATGAATACTGAAAAGTGGAATTTTTATTCGCCAAATTCAATCCGGACCCATAGACGGTTCATCTTGAAATAGCTTTGCGTACTTACTTAACATCATTTTTGTAGAAAACTTTTCTAAAACTGCCTCTCTCGCTCTTTTTCCCATATCCAGGCGAATCTTCCTGTTATCCGCCAGTTTTTCGATAGCCCGTGTAAAAGAATAAATATCCTCCGATTGGATTAGTATTCCATCTTCATCATTCCTGATCATCTCCGAAAGAGAACCAACATCTGTAGATATAACAGGTAAGCCGGCAGACATCGCTTCCAATACGGTCAGTGGGAATATCTCCATAAAGGAACAAAGCACGGAAATATCAGTAACTGAAAGTATCTCCGGAATGTCATTTCTGTCACCAAGAAAGATAACTCTCCCTTCTGGTAACATTTTATGTGCCATCGCCTGCAACCTACTCCTTTCCTCTCCATCCCCTACCACTAAAAAAGTGATATCCTTCCTCTTTTTTGAAATTAGCAAAGCGGCATCAAGAAACATACGATGATTTTTCTCCGGCCTGAGAGCCGCGATAATAGTCACTGTGATATTATTTTCCGGTATTGAAAGCTTTCGTTTATATTTTCTTCTTCTTTCTTCAGAATCTACCGGATAGAACCTGTCCACATCCACGCCATTATTTATAATTGTTACTTGGTGATCCCTGACTCTTTCCTTTTCTTTCAAATAACTCGCGTGAGTCAGGGACAAAGCCACTATTCTGTTATATGCGGGTAGAACAAGCCGATCCGTAAAATCAAAATTGCAGCCCTTTGCTGACAATCGGGTTGAATGCACGGATAGAATCCTATTTCTCAATCCAGCGGCTTTAGCAGCCAGAGCGCCCCAGAATATGGCATTATGATGATCGAGTGAAAAAAGAATAGCGTTTTTATTTTTACGGAATATTCTAAACAAACTGAAAAAGGTTCCCGGATCAAACCTGCCTCGGGAAAGTCCCCATTTAACATCGAACCCGGAATCAATTAACTCTCTTCCAATTTTTCCGGGCTGGTGAAGACATAAAATATGAATATCAAATCTTGAGGCGGAAAGTCCTTTCGTTAGAGTCTTGACTATTACCTCAGCTCCGCCCGTGACAAGAGAGGAAACAAGAATAAATATTTTCCTGCTATCTGGAGAATCCGCCATCAATGGGAACCTCTAACGGTAGGGCGCCTCTCTTCGTCCAGTCTTGCAGACGAGATCAGAAAGTTTCGCGTGTACTCTCGCGGGATTACCGTATGCAAGAACACCTGCCGGTATATCCTTTGTTACAACAGAACCCGCGCCAATAAGCGTGTTTTCTCCAATCGTAACATAAGGAACTATTGTAACATTTACCCCAATACGGCAACCCTTCTTTAACACCGGACCGCGCATACATTCGTTTGAGTCAGGACATCCTGGGTGAATATCATTTGATATAGTGACCCCTGGAGCCATAAAAACTTCATCTTCAATTACTGTAAATTGAGCAATATAAATATTGCAGTGAATTTTTACTCCGTTTCCGATTCTGCACCCGTAATCTACGACAGAATTGTTCCATATTGAAAAATCGTCACCAATTACATTCTGTTCACGCAACACTATATTATGACCGGTCTCCAAGCCATCACCAATAGTGGAGCCCGCGTATATCACACTCCCGCTTCTAATCCGCGCCCCTTTTCCAATAAGCAATCGATCGCTGACACCGCTTCTTGGCGAAAGATATCCTATGATTACATCCGTATCAATGGACAAATTCTTTCCTGTTTGAATATTTTCAGATATCGACAAAAAGGCTCCTTGCTTTTACGCACGGTTATTGAACAAATCAGGATAGTCTATTTTGATTTCTTTGTTATCCTGCTTCATAGATTTTCCGGCGCTATCCAGCGCCAACATTACTTCAAGCCCGTCTCTACCGCTACTTCGCGGAACTGTTTTGTTATTAATACAATCAATAAAATGCTGACATTCCACCTTGAGCGGCTCCGTTTCTACAAGTTTTGGTATATCTATATCCCCATATCTGTAAGACAAATGGAATTCACCAAAAGTGTCATAATGAGGTATCACGTCAACCCCTTTATTATAAATACGAATCTTTTCCAAACTTGAAATATCATCATAGACCAGCATCTTCTTACTGCCTACAACAGTTGTTGTTCTTATTTTATTTGGATTTAGCCATGATACGTGAAGGTTGGCAACAATGGAGTCAGGGTAACGAAGCGTTAAAAACGCTATATCTTCTATGCCGGATCGTATATATGAAAATCCCGATGATGAAACAGAGATCGGCGCTGAACCAAGAACATAGTTCATGATGGAAATATCGTGGGGAGCAAGATCCCATACCACATTGATATCTTTCTGAAAGAGGCCAAGATTAAGCCTCATTGAAGATATATAATATATTTCGCCAAGTTCACCGGAATCAACAACTTCCTTTATCTTATTAACAGCTGCGGTATAAACAAAAGTGTGCCCAACAAGCAATATCAGCTCTTTTTCCTCGGCGAGTTTAACGAGTCTTGTACCGTCTTCAACTTTGTTTGTGAGCGGCTTTTCACAAAAAACATGCTTCCCCGCGTTAAGAGCTTCTCCTGCCAATTTAAAGTGCGTCGATACTGGTGTCGCCACAACTACGGCATCGATTTCAGAATCATTGATAATATCATTGTAATCCTTGGTAATTTCAATCGACGGATATATTTGCTTCATGTGGTTTAACCGTTCATCCAGTAAATCAGAACAAGTTTTTACACGAGCTTCATCAAGGTTAAAAAAATTTCTTATAAGATTAGGTCCCCAGTAACCGCATCCTATTATTCCAACTGTTAACAAAACGCCTCCAATCTTTACGTTCGGATTAATAACCACCCAAACCGGTAAACATAACAGGTATCGTTTTAAGAATAATCTTAAGATCCATCATTAATGACCAATTCTCAATATAATAAAGATCGAGCATCACCATCTCATGAAAAGAAACACTACTTCTTCCGCTTACCTGCCACAGCCCCGTAAGCCCGGGCTTAACTTTAAGCCTCAGTTTATGCCAGCTGTCGTAATATTTGTATTCATACTCCAGCGGCGGCCTGGGACCAACCAATGTCATTTCCCCTTTAAGTATATTAATGAATTGCGGAAGTTCGTCCAACCCACTCTTTCTTAAAAACTTTCCAACTCCGGTAATACGCGGATCATCAACTATCTTGTAAACTTTATCACTCTTTTCTTCGATGCTAAATTCAGAATCTTTATCCTGTATAAACTTTTTGCAAAATTCCTTATGCATTGAATCATCAGAATCTATCTTCATCGTTCGCAACTTCAAAAAGATAAAGAGTTTTCCATCTTTTCCCACACGTTTCTGCTTAAAAAACCCCGGACCTTTTGAAGTTAATTTAATAATTAGAAAAATTGCAAGTAAAAAGGGGAATCCAGTCACAAGTAATACAGTGGAAACCAATATATCTACAACACGCTTCAATGCTTGCTGCCATAAATTTATTCTTTTGATGCCACTACCGATATACTTTCTCTGACTCCCGCCAGATGGGTGTAATTTCTCGATGTCATTCAACGCCAGGGAATCCTGCTTCATCTCAATCTCATCCTATTTAAATTTTTATAACCAAATTATCAAATACCTATACTTACTCCCCCCCTCTGCGAGTAATGTCAATTACCGGAACTGACATCTCTCAATACCTTACAAACATCATCAACCTGCTGCAACTTTAACTCCGGAAACATCGGCAATGTTATACTTGTTTTCATCAATTTCTCCGCGATAGGAAATGAACCTATTCCATATCCAAGTTCTGAAAAAACCGGCTGAAAATGAACAGGAACAGGATAATGTTCCCCCCAACCGATATGAGCCCCGTCAAGAGCTTCAGTCAATTCCAACTTCTTTGAACACGCTACAGGAAAAAGATGATAAACAGCCATACACCCTTCCTGTTCGGATTGAACCCAAATAGGCAATCCTTCAAGATTTTTTCTATACCTCTCAGCGAGGGTTCTGCGTTTTGAATTTGCTTCATCCAGATATTTGAGTTTAACTCGCAGAATAGCAGCCTGGATCGCATGCAGTCGATAATTATACCCAAGAAGTGAATGCTCATTTTTTGCGAGTTGTCCGTGATGCCTAAAACCCTTTATTCTCGCAATAAAATCCTCATCTCCGGATGTTATCGCTCCTCCCTCGCCAAAAGCGCCAAGGTTTTTACTTGGATAAAAGGAAAATGCCGCGGCATCCCCGAGCGAGCCCGCCCTCTTTCCTTTATACCAAGCGCCATGTGCCTGACATGAATCCTCTATAACTTTGAGATTATGCCTCCGAGCAATCTCCATAACTGGATCCATATCGCAACACTGCCCGAAGAGATGCACTGGTATGATAGCCTTTGTTTTAAACGTAACAGCTTCTTCCAATTTAGTCGGATCTATCAACGCGCTCTCTTCTATAACATCGACCAGAACCGGCTTGGCGCCAGTC
>DAOWMJ010000157.1 GCA_030643145.1 Candidatus Latescibacterota bacterium
CTATTCATCTGAATTCTAAATCCGCGATTAACTTGAATATCACCCTTGTCATCCAGCCAGGGCACACGGAATATAAAGACACGTTCCGGCTCCGTGATTCTTTCAAGAATTTTAGCTTCTTTATATTTAGGATTTTCTTCCATGAAAGGCATAAGTGAGATCGCCACTTCATGTACCGCCTGATGAAACTCAGGCTGGTTCGGATCACGAGCTTTTATTTTCTCCATAAATGCTTCTACAGCGTTAGCCATCCTGGCCTCCTTCTCTGGGCCGATCACCAAAAAGATTTCTCCCACCCTATATTTAAAAGAAAGGGCGTGGAACAAGGATAATATATAATGAATAGGTAAAGTGTCAAGCGATTTCCGGCATTCCTGAATTAATGAATTATAACAAACGGGATTTGGGCAGTTTTTGAGAAACACTACCCATTTAACTGTGTTCTCAGTTCATCTTTTTACCTATCATCTCCCCTTCTGCCGACAATCGTCTGATTAAAAGATTTCTTTAGGATATTCTTACAGCAATAGGAGTTCCTTCTCCACCAAGGCTTTCAACTCTTCAGCAGTATACGGTTTTGCTATCGCGCCGGCTAATCCATATTTTTTGTAATCGGTGATTATTGGATCGTTTGAAAATCCTGTTGATATATATATTCTTGCTTCCGGATCATAGTCCAAGATGTCGATTGCCGCATCAAGGCCACTCATCCCCTCAGGCACTTTTAAATCAAGAATGACAATATCGTATCTGTTACCGGGCTCTGCAAATTTTTTAACAGCCTCTTCACCGCTAGAAGCAACTTCCACATCAACCCCTATACCTTCAAGCATCAAATACACAACACGCCGAAGCAACTCCTCGTCATCCATAAAAAGGACTTTTCCCTTAACAAAATTCATATCTACCATGCCTTGAAAGAATAACCGCCCTAAACTCTCAATTTTACATCGCTTTTACACCCCAACCAGCATTATCCTACCATATACATAAAAAAATAGCTACATTGAAATTAAGATTCGACAAGATTTTCCTTATCTTCTTGCGGGTTTTTGACGATAATGAAGTCAATACACAGTCCCGGACAAGATTAAGAGCTCTCATTAAGCGCGGTCATGATTTCGTGAATATGACACTCGAAAAAAACAGCCCTATTGTTGAATTAAGCTCGAATCAGCATACTCAATTTCCGCTTCTGAGCGAAGATTAGCCAAATAATTATTTATGACACTGGTTTTTTCCGTGCCTTCCATATAGGAAGCAATATTTTCCCGTACCTCTTCGAAGGAAATTGTAGTAGTCTCTTTCTTATCAATTATCTTTATTATATGATAACCAAAACGAGTCTCTACGATATCGCTAACTTCATCTTTGCCCGTCGAGAACGCCACTTCCGAGAAGGGTTTAACCATATCTCCTTCTTTGAAGAATCCAAGGTTCCCACCCTTTGATTTACTCGGGCAGTCAGAATAGAGAACCGCATTCTCACTAAAAGACGCGCCATCTCTTATATCTTTTAGAATCTTTTCGAGTTTTTCCCTTTTCTTTTTCTTTGTTTCTTCATCATCGTCTTTGTTAACACTTATAAGGATATGACTCGCGTCCACCTGCTCAGGCTGTTTAAAACTCTCTGGATATGAATCATAATATTCTCTTAGTTGCTTTTCCGATGGAGATTCAACCCCTTCAGTTTTTTTCTCAATAAGATTTTCAATTTTAAGCTGCTTGATGAGTTTAGCTCTGAATAGGGTTTCATCCATACCCAGATCCTTCAACCTGTCCAGAAACTGCTCGTTCGACTGGTATCCCTCCTTTATTTGATCTATTTTTTCCTCAAGGGTTTCCTCAGAAACGATTATTTCTTCCTTCTCGGCAGCCATACCCAAAAGCTTGTAATTAATAAGGTTGGCAAGAGCCTCCTTCCTGAAAGCCCCTCCCATCTGAATCTGATTCTTTTTCCCCTCTTCTATTTTCATTAAAAGATCACCTTCAGTAATATTGGTACCATTTACTACCGCGACTATCTTGGAAGAATCTATAGCTCCTCCTTCTTTCGTATCAACCGAATCAGTATTTTCTTTCTCCCCTGAACAACTATTTAATAAAAACAGAGAGAGTAGAACGCCCGCGCAAATTCCAAACAATCGTTTCATATTTTTTTCCTTTCAGGACTAAAACCAAGATATATTATATCTCATCCGGAAAATAACCGTAAAAATATTTTCTGGAGAAATCTAACCAACAAATTGTATACTACATTAAGGTAACATTGACTATTATCCCTTGTCCAGAAGTTAGTAAACGAATTAGGGAAAATTGCCGCACGACTGTTAGAGGTTGATGAATTATGGACGAATCTGGACCTGTCGAATATCCCATAGACGGCATACTTGACCTGCATACTTTTGAACCATCCGAGGTAAAAAACCTGGTGCCCGACTATATTTCCGAATGCCTTAAAAAGGAAATTTATCTGATCAGGATTATTCACGGCAAGGGGAAAGGAATACTTAAAAAAAGAGTTCACTCTTTACTACGCAATTTAGCGTGTGTTCATTCTTTTCATACTGCATCCGAAGAAGAGGGAGGATGGGGCGCTACAATAGTCCTGCTTAAAAAAGAATAACCGGTTTACCCACTCGAATAATTAGATCAAAATTACCTAACCGGCATGAAGTCGTCCGTTTCAGTAAATAACTCTCAGATGATCACTTTTGCTGACCAAAATCCGGGTATTCCTGCATTCGAAGCGGTTTCTCAAGATTGCTGTTTTTTAAAAGCTGCTCATCATTGAATATATCAAATGATCGCCCGTCCGCCACAACCTTCCCTTCAGCCAATACAATCGTTCTGGGACATAGATCGAGCACCATATCCAGATCATGCGTAGCTATTATCTTCGTATGCTTAAATGTTTTCAGCAATTCAATCAATCTTCTTCTCGCCCGTGGATCCAGATCGGAGTTAGGTTCATCCAGAACCAGGATATCCGGCGATACCGCCAGGACTGAAGCTATCGACACTGCTCTCTTCTCTCCCGCAGAGAGACGGGTAGACGACCGGTTTTTAAGATTAAGCGCGCCAACTTTTGTCAGGGCTTCATCTACTCTGGCTTCAATTTCATCGGCCGGCAATCCCCAATTCAGGGGACCAAAGGCTACATCATCAAAAACAGTCGGCATAAAAAGTTGATCATCCGGATTCTGGAATACCATACCCACCGTCCGCCGGATTTCTTTTAATCTTTCCCGGGTTACGGGGAAATCTCCTATTCGCACCTCTCCACGCTGCGGAACCATCGAACCATTCAGATGATGAAGCAAAGTCGATTTGCCGGCTCCATTAGCCCCTACAACCGCAACTGATTCTCCGTGTGTTATTCGGAAATCAACCCCACGAATCGCCTGGGTACCATCATGATAGGTAAAATAAAGATCCTTAGCTTCAACTATATGATGACTCATTTAACAATCCCCAACAGGAAATATCCAATTAAACCGGAAAAATTGTATCTTCTCATTAAAATAAACAGCGCCGGCCAGAAAACAACAAACAAAGCGTCAAAGGTTTTAAATTTTATCCTGCGCTGCAGAGTTATACTGCCATCGAACCCCCGCGCGAGCATCGCGCGATGAATTCTTTCAGCCCTGTCAACGGTTCTCAACAAAAGATTGCCGACCAAGCTTCCAAATATCTTTATTCCCATATGTCTATCCGAAAAGGATCTGAGCGCGTGGGCTCTTACCATACGCGACCCCTCATCAAGAAGAACAAAAATATATCGATAAAGAAACAAAAGCTGCATTACAAAAATAGACGGAACGCCCATCCGCTCAAGGGCCATGCAAACCTCATAGAATCCCGTACTCGCAAGAAGAATAAGGATAGAGCCCGCAGTTAGGAAAAATCTTATTAAAATTGAAAAAAAGGAAACCCACCCCGCGGAAATTTCCACTCCCGCCAGAACAAAAATCGTTTCACGATCAAAGAAAGGATTGAAAATGGCAATTAAAATCACTATCGGAGATATAATCAGAACCTTCTTCGTCAAATAACCTGCGGGGAGTTCCCCTGAAACCAACAAAAATATGGGGAAAGTAAAATAGGATATAAGCGCGGATATTTCATACCTGTTGAAGGATAGTACAGTGAAAACAAAAAACACGCTGACGATTATTTTTACCCGAGGGTCAAGACGATGAATCGGGGTATTCTTATGAGACAACTCATCCATATACAAAACGTCATCTCTTGCTGATCCAATATTCATGAGTTTTGCTCTCAGGCCGAATTATCAGTTTTCATCCTGAAGGTTTAAGTTTCCAACGCAATGATAATGAAACAAGAAAGGTTACAACAAGAGTCAATAAACCTCCCACCACACCCGCTATTGTAGTTTCAGAATTAATATCAGGCCAAACCTCTTCTTCATTCCCGCTCTCTTGAGAAATAGAATAATCCGGCATGATGGCCGTTTTTTCCTGAATAACAGCCAAGGGTGAATAAATTCCCCTTTCCGGCACTTCAAGCTCGGATCCTGCCGTTTTGTATATCGCCCATTCCAAACCATCAGGATTATTTGAAGCAAACCAGGAAAGCGCGCCGCCGATAATAATAGCGGCCATAATAAAAGTAACAAGGAGTTTTTTCATTGAGAGAACTCGGGAATAGTCTGGTTTTAACACTCCCAGAATTTCCGGCCTGGCGTTCCATACAAAAATTACGACAGCTGCGGTTACAAAACCCTCTACAATCCCGATAAAGAGATGTACAGGTTGCATCAATAATACAAATGTACTAAACGTAAGACTGCTTATACCGGATAGAAGCGTTTCGATTACCACGCTGAACGCGCCTAACTGAAGACTAACAACAGAAGCTATAACCGCCGCTATAGCTACCCTTGATTTGCCTTTACGCCCGGAAACCATTCTTTTGAAAATCAGGGGATAAGCAATAAACACCGGGAAAAATCCCATGTTAAATATATTACACCCGAGGGCAAGTATTCCTCCATCAGCAAAGAATAGGGCCTGTACGACAAGTACCGAAGAAATAACTATAA
>DAOWMJ010000237.1 GCA_030643145.1 Candidatus Latescibacterota bacterium
AAAGCTTCTCTACTCTTTCAATTTCAGCACTTCTGGGGGTATTTTCGCGAACAGTTCAGGATGATTGGCGATGTTACGATGGGTTCTTTTAATCTGGGGAAAGCAAGTGTTGTTATTCCCGTTGGGTTGGGTCTTTATGGAATTAGTTCAAATTTTTGCAAAGAACGAAAAAGCTGGGTTGTTAATTTTACAGCCTTGGCTTTAAATTCAATAGGGTTAATACTTTTTCTCAATTTCAGCGATCATGAGGTTAGAGAGAGGGATTATTTTTATGGAGGCGCTTTCTATTTCTTCTCTATTTTTATCGGGATTGGAGCGAGCGCGTTTTTAATGATGCTCCGGGATTATTTTAAAACTCAAGGCGCTCCATTTCGGCGCTGGACAATCTCCGCGGGTGTTTTGATTATTGTTTTATCGATATTTCCAGCAAAATATCACTGGTTTGAGCATAATAGATCGAATAATTATATTGCCAGAGATTATGCGTATAATATGTTGGCAGGGTTGGAGCCTGACGCAATAATCTTCACCAATGGTGACAATGATACTTTCCCTTTATGGTATATCCAATGTGTTGAGAGTTTTAGAAATGATGTCATTGTTGCCAATCTCAGTTTATTGAACACGAATTGGTATATCAAGCAGCTTAGGGATCAAAAGCCGGGAACACCCATCATGCTCTCCGATCACGAGATTGAAAAATTGAATCCGATCAAGTTAAAAGATGGTAGTGTAGCTTGGAAACGTGACAGGGCCGTTCAGCATATAATCCGAAACGCACTTTGGGAACGACCCGTTTACTTTGCTGTTACGGTCCCAAAAGAAGTATGGAAGCCATATGAGCAGCATCTTGAGATGGAAGGAATGGTGCGTAAGATTGTTCCATACAAGGGTGAGCATCTTCTAAATGAGTTTATGATGGCGAGGAACTTCGACGATATTTTTAAATATCGTGGAGTATTAACAGATGAAAAGAAAAAAAATACCTCTGTGTTCAAGAATAAAGACACAAAAACGATGTTTATTAATTTCTCAGTTGCCGCGTTTCAATTAGCTCAGGAGCGTGCAAGGAGTGGGGATTATGAGAAAGCCGCTGAGCGTGCCGAGCTTTCGATGGAATTTAATTCTTCCTTTGACTATGCCAAAAAATATCTAGGCATTTATTATGTTAGGAACGGTCAATTGGATAAAGCGGTTAAGCACTATGAAAAACTGATAAAAAATAATCCCGAAAGGGGAGATTATTTTACCGGTCTGGTTGCTGTGTATAGAGAAGCGGACAAACCCGCGTCCGCTCTAAACGCGGTAGATACCGGTATCAGTAAGGTTCCCAATGAGAGAGATCTTTACGCCTATGGATTTCAGATTGCCTTGGGTCTTGGACATAATCGTCTTGCAAAATCATATATTGAAAAATGGCTTGAGAGTCATCCCGAGGATCCTGAATTCAATTCTCTGAACCGGAGCTTTAGGGAAACTTATGATGAGCCTGGGGTTGATTCTGGATCTGATTCAGCGAAATAGATAGGAGTTTAAACTGTGGATAATAGAGTTTTAGTGACAGGAGCCGCTGGATTTATAGGTTCCAACCTTTGTGAGCGGCTTATTGCTGATGGATATTATGTAACAGCCATAGATTCTTTTACAGACTATTATGATCCTGGTAGAAAGCGCATGAATTTAAGCAATATCATTTCTCACAAGAATTTCGAATTAATCGAAGAAGATATTAATAGTTGTGATATTCGCGAGATTATTAGTGACTCCAGATGTGTTTTTCACCTTGCCGCTCAGGCTGGAGTCAGAATGAGTTGGGGAAAGGAATTTTCGGTTTACGTTGATTCGAATATTCTCACGACGCAGAAGATTCTGGAGGCGCTTAAAGAAAATAAACGGACAAAACTTGTTTATTCGAGTTCCAGCTCAGTATATGGGCAAACGGATAAACTTCCAATGTGCGAAGATCAGATATTAAAACCGGTATCGCCATATGGAGTAACAAAACTTTCTGGGGAACATCTGTGTGAGTTATACAGAATCAATTTTGGTGTAAATACTCTTTCTCTGAGATATTTTACTGTTTATGGCCCAAGACAAAGACCTGATATGGCTTTTAGCCGTTTTATAATCGCGGCGCTTACCGGTGGAGAGATAGAGATTTATGGGGATGGGAGGCAAACCCGGGATTTCACTTTTGTTTCGGACGCTGTTGAAGCGAATATAGCGACGATGCAGTATGATGGAAAAGAAACCATTTTTAATATAGGGGGGGGGAGCAGAGTTTCCGTACTGGAAGTATTGGAAATATTAAAGAACAGGATTAGCGAGAATTTTGATATTGCTTTTCTTGATAGAGCTAAGGGTGATGTTCTTGATACTTGGGCTGATACTTCAGTTGCCAAAAGGGAACTGGGATTCTCTCCGCGAATTGATCTAGAAGAAGGGATAGAGCGGGAGATTGAATGGTACCGTAATTTTCTAACCTCTAATAAGCAGGGGCGATAGTATGGAAAGGAAACACACAATCTCGGTGGTTATTCCTCTCTTTAACGAAGAGAAGAGTCTTGAAGAGCTTTATAATCGGTTAACGGCGGTGTTACATAAAATCGCGGTTGGTTATGAATTGCTGTTTGTTGACGACGGTTCAACTGATGGTTCTTTGAAGGTTCTCCATTCACTGCGGGAGAAGGATAATTGTGTGAAGATAATAAGTTTTCAGCGTAATTACGGCAAATCCGCAGCTCTGTCCGAGGGATTTAATGTTGTGAATGGAGATGTAGTAATTACAATTGATGCTGATCTTCAGGATAATCCGGATGAAATTCCGGAACTTCTTGAAGTGCTTGATCAAGGGGCGGATCTTGTGTCCGGATGGAAAATAAACAGAAAAGATCCCATAACCAAGACGATACCTTCAAAGATTTTTAATTTTGTTACTTCGTTTGTCAGCGGTATTAAGCTTCATGATTTTAATTGTGGATTAAAGGTTTATAAAAAGGAAGTAGTCAAACGGGTGGTAATCTATGGGGAATTGCACAGATTTATCCCTGTTCTTGCTGTCTGGGAAGGGTTTAGGGTTTCTGAAAAAGGAGTAAGTCATTCTGAGAGAAAATTCGGCAG
>DAOWMJ010000033.1 GCA_030643145.1 Candidatus Latescibacterota bacterium
GGTTATTAACGATTTTACTGTTCATCTTGCGTTACCATCTTTTCCCTGATTTTGAACGCGAGAAATCCCATCGCGGATGTCGCGAGCAGTATTATAAATCTGGCTAACCAGTTATGTCCAAGTTTGCCAATTACAAAATAAGCGGCAAATAATCCGCCGGCTGTTAATATCATCGGTAAGTCAAGAGGGGTTGATTGCTCGGGAGGCATTCGATCCATCTGTATTTGCCAGCTTTCTCCAATAATTGCCGCTTTCCACTCTTTTTTCCCCAATCTAAAAGAAATATCGTAGAGTGGAAGATGAATGATTCTTGAGGTTTCCGGATCCAGCTCTTTAGGTTGAATGATCTTTTCTCCATCTGCCAGCGCTTTTTCAAAATAGCAGTAGTCTCCCGCCGGCGGGTCCGGTATCGGACTCGCGGAGGGAGGCGCCCCTCTCGCGGGGTAACCGCTCGATTTCCCATTCTCATCTTCTATCATGGTGTATGGAACGAAGCAGAACTTGATCTCTAATTTACGGGGACGTCCCATATTGTGCTTCAGAAGAAACGAACGCAGAATGTCTTCCACAGCCTTATCATTCCTTTTATGCGGCAGTATCAGGTGTTCGGGATAATTGCTGTCATTTACCAGAAGCGCTGATCCGCAATAGGAACATTTCAACATTTTCTGGCCGGGGTGTACCCTGTTTTCGCCTCCGCAAAGTTCACATTTTACAATCATTATTACTCTTCTTTGATTTTTTCACCACAGTTCAAACAGAATTTTGTTCCCGGAGGGAGTTTGGCGCCGCAGTGTGGACATATCAAATTTTCCCCAAGGATTCTTCCGCAGTTTGAACAAAATATTGCTTCGGTCGGGAGCTCTGTCTGGCAGTGGGGGCATTTGTTGAGTGTTATAAGCTGCGCGCCGCAGTGTTGACAGAATCTGGAATCCGGAAGAACTTCATTATGACAACGCGGGCATTGCAGCATTGTTGATGCTGAATCAACCCCGGTCGATGAAAACGTGTTAACGGATTTGGCCAGCATGCCCGGTATCATCATGCCAAGCCCGGCTCCAACGCCAATCCCCATTCCTCCCGCCGCCGCTCCGGCTCCTCCGCTTCCATTCCCAGCTGCGGCGTCACCCATTGCCTTGGCCGCTTTAAATTTAAAGAAACTGTCGAGATTGCCGACTGCCTGCAAACCGCTTCTTTCATCAATCATCTTCTGAACTTCGGGGGGAGGAGTAATAGAATTAATAAAGAGATCGGACAGTTCCATTCCATATTTCGAGAAATCGTTTTTCAGCCGGCCTCGTATTTCAACCGCGAGTTCATCGTAGTTTTCCGGAAGGCTAAAAATTGTATCTAGCTGTTCACCGAAAAGATCATTTATTCTCGAGACGATTACATCTCTTAGATAGTTATCGATCATCTCGCTGGTAAATACTCCCTGGGTTCCCACTACGTGATTTATGAAAAGAACGGGTTCTTTTATTTTGAATGTATAGAGTCCGAATGCTCTTAATCGTACCAATCCCAGCTTGCTGTCTTTGAACGCGACAGGGTCTTTTGTCCCCCATTTCTGATTTAGAAATGTTTTCATGTTTATAAAGTATACTTCAGTTCTGAATGGGCTTTTAAAGCCCCAAGGGAGGGCGAGAATTTTTGTTAATATGGGCATGTTTTTGGTTGTGAGGGTATGCCGGCCGGGGCCGAATATATCAAGTCCCTTGCCGTCCTTGAAGAAAACAGCGCTCTGATTATCGCGAACAATAAGCTGCGCTCCCATTTTTATTTCTGCTGATCCTTCCGGGGGCAATCTGTGTACAATTTCTTCCCCCGATTCATCAAACCACTCTAAAACTTCCATAAACTGGGACATATCTTCTCCGTTCACTAATAGTTAGCTAACATCACGGGTTATTCCGTTAACCTTGTTTTATCCGTATGCTCTCTTTTGTCGGCAATGCTGCTGAATATATAAATCGAAACATTTGATTGTAAAGCAAATGAAGTGCCAAAATTTTGTAAACGCAGCAATTAAACGATGAAACATTGATCAGCCACAGCCCCGGTATATTGGCGATTGCCGAATAAGAATTTGCAGAAAAAATATCGCATGATTATAGATAATAGTCTTGTAACTTCAGATTAATTATGATAAAGTATCTGAAGATGGGGCAACCACAAGACAAGGGATATATTAAACAAAGGTAATCCAAGGATGGAAGTGGCAGTTTATTCTATAGATTTTGCTAAAATCTATAAAGAATTTCTGTCGGAACAGGTCAGGGATAGTGTGAAATATACACCGATCTACTCAGGGGAGGTGGAAAAGAAGGTCGTATCCCTTAGAAGGATTATAATATTCTAGAACTATACAGCGTTTATCTGACTATACAGGGCTGTATACTATATGTTATGCGGAAAAAACAGAGGAGGTTGAAGTGATACGTGTTTTCAAAGTGCTGTGCGTACTTACAATTGTCTCGATGTCTTTCCTCAATTGCAGCGACGATAAGGGCACTGGGCCGGAGAAAGAGACCCCGACCGACTACGATCTGGTCAGCGTCCCTGCCACACTGGGATTCTCCATGGGATATGCGGGAGTCGTCGTCGCCTTGCCTGTTCATACTGTATCTCTCGATGCATATCGGATAGGAAGGTACGAACTGACGTATGAACTATGGTCGGGAGTATATGGCTGGGCGACGGCAAACGGATATACGTTTGCGCATCCCGGACAGCAGGGATCACATGTGGGTACAACGACGGCACAGCAGCCGGTGACGATGATCAGCTGGCGGGACTGCATAGCGTGGTGCAACGCAGCGTCTGAAAAAGAGGGTTTCATGCCTGTGTACTACAATGCGGGTATGGCGCACGTTGCGGCCAATGTATACAGAAACTCAGCGACGGGCGGGGATATCGGGAACGGGGACGTGGAATTGAGCGCGAACGGATTCAGATTGCCCACGGAGGCCGAATGGGAATACGCGGGGCGGTATATCGACGGCACGAGCCTCGTGCCGGGAGATCAGCACTGTGGCTATGATATTGATCCAGCCGTCAACAACTGCGCCTGGTACAAACTCAACTCGGACGATTCGACGCATGCCGTCGGGGAATTGCAGCCCAATAGCCTGGGGCTGAAGGACATGAGCGGCAATGTATGGGAATGGTGCTGGGACTGGTATGATCCCTATTTAAGCGCCACAGTGGACAATCCGCAGGGCCCGTCGAGCGGCACGAGACGTGTTCTTCGAGGCAACAGCATCTATTACCTCGATTGCCGATCCGCATGGCGCGCCTTTGAAAACCCGGAAGATGAATATCCGGACGACGGTTTTCGCCTTTGTCGGAGCGGATCCTTATAACGGCCATTTTCTCGCGCCGTGCACGCTGATATGTTAAAAACATTAAAAGACCTCTAACCCACGCGGATAAGAGAAAGCCGGTCCGCGCGGTTTTGTGCTGCAACGATAGTTAAAAGTTGCTGCTACTCCGATTTCTGAAGTTACCAATGATCAATGAAAAATGTCAAACGAACAGTGATAATTTCGGGGTAAGCAAAAAATCTGGTTGGACAATTTAAGCTGTAACAATTAAAATAGACTTAGAATTCTGTTTTGTTCGAATATTGCAGGCAGCAGTGTAAGGAAGTTAAAATTATGTTCCCCTCTCTTTTACCCGCGGTTGTGAGGCATCTTGTTTACCCCTTCTACCGGGGGTTTAGAAAAGACATGGTTCTTTCGATCCTTAAGGATTTGGAAGATAATCAGTGGTTCTCAAAGGAGCAGATAGAGGAAATCCAGTGGAAGAAGTTGAAAAGATTGCTGAAATACGCTTCCGGACATGTTCCATATTACAGAGATCTTTTCAAGAAGAGGGGGATAGAACCGGATGAGATTGAAAACCTCAATGATTTCATGAAAATACCCTTCTTGACCGGGAATGTTATCACAGAAAACAGCGGTTCTCTTGTAACAGGGGATCCGTTGATACAAGGCTATGCTTCGAGTACTGGAGGGTCAATTGGTGATCCTTTGTATTTTTACTGTGATCTGGCCGCGGGGCCGGTCCGCCGCGCCAACACCATTCGTCAGTTTCGCTACGCGGGCATTGATATTGGAGAGAAACAGCTGCGTCTGTGGGGGGGGCGTTTGGACAGAGCGTGGAAAGAGGGTATTAGTGAGAGGGCAAAAGATTATTTTAATAATATTCGATTTCTGTCATCATTTGATATGTCTGACGAAGCGATGAAAAAATATGTTTCTATTGAACGTTCTTTTAGACCTTCATTGATTGTCGCCTATCCTTCAGCTCTTGCTCTTCTTTCTGATTTTTGTAAGCGGAGAGCTTTGAAGCTGCATAAACCGAAGGCCATTATTACTAGTGGAGAGACCCTATATCCGGAGCAGCGGGAGATAATTGAAGAAGTCTTTTCCGCGCCTGTTTTTAATCGTTATGGGAGCCGCCAGTTTTCAAATATTGCCAGTGAATGCAAACAGCACAATGGATTGCATATCACGAGCGATCTCTTCTTTGTTGAAGTGATCGATAAGAACGGCCGGCCGGCAGAGAGCGGGGAAGGGGGAGAACTGGTTGTTACCGACCTGTCGAATTATTATATGCCATTTATAAGATATAAGACTGGAGATTATGCCGTGCGAACGGACAGGTTATGTGGCTGCGGGAGAGGGCTGCCGCTCCTTGACAAGATTGAGGGGCGCAGTTTCGACACAATCAGGACTCCGGAGGGAAAATCAGTAGGCGGCTTTTTCTGGACGCGGCTTTCCAGAACTGTACCGGGGATAAATAGATTTCAAATTGAACAGAAAGGATTGAACAGAATCAATTTCAAGATTGTTCCTGGAAGCGAGTGGAAAGATGAATTTAAGAGTGTTCTCGAGGAAAAAATAAAATCTAATTGCGGAGATAACTTTAATGTCACTTTTCTTGTAGTTGATGATATTACTCTTGCTCCTTCCGGTAAATCCAGATTTATTATCTCCAATAATGAAGAGAGATTTGTTATTAAATCGAAGATACACAAGGCAAATATCACAGCGACAAATCCGGATTTAAACGATGGTTTGCGGATAGACGAAGAACTTATGGAGCTTGCGGATATTGCGGAGCATGAAAAAATTCTTGTTGTTGATGCTACAAATGGAGCTCGGCTGGAAACATTCGCCGTAAGGGGGCCGGGAGGGAAGGGTGAAATTGTTGCCTGCGGCGCTATCGCCGTTCAACTTTCCGCAGGAGATGAAATTGGTATAATGGCATTTACATGGTCGATGGAAAGAGATAGTTATTTCAGTAATATTCTTGTTGATAAAGAAAATAAGTTTGTGCGTTATCTTACAGAAATTGCTGGTGAAAAGTTTTAATGAAATGCCGGCTTGCGCACAGCATTTTATTTTCTTTTGTTTTAATTGACAATTTAATATATTTACGGCGGTAACAGTATTGATCTTTGGCTTGTGAGTATATTGTGAAACGGATGCTGCTAAAATCGATGATTCTGAAGGCGAGGGTTACTCAGGCGGATATTCGCTATGTTGGAAGCATTACGATCGATGAAGACCTTATTGAGAAAGCGAATCTGACAGAACAGGAAAATGTATTGATCGTAAACAGAACCAATGGAAACAGGCTTGAGACTTATATAATTGTGGGGGAAAGGGACTCAGGTGTAATTTGTATCAATGGCGCGGCGGCTCACTTGGTAAATGAAGATGATATTGTTGATATAATGGCATTTTCCTGGTCTACGGGTGAAGCTGAATCACTTTTCCTGAAATTGGACGTGAATAACCACTTCTCCAGATATGCCACCGCCGATGAGCTTTGACCCCGCTTGCTGATATCCCGAAAGGAAAAGGATGTTCAAAAGAAGCCTGCGCCTCTTTGAACTATGGGGGATCGCGGTTGAAATTCATTTCAGCTGGATTTTTGTTATTCTACTTGTAACCTGGAGTTTTGCTACCGGGGTTTATCCCGATATTTATCACGGCGAAAAATTTTTCACCGGCCAATTGTGGATAATGTCTTTTTTGACTGCTATTCTGTTGTTTGTTTCAATACTTCTTCACGAGTTTAGCCATTCGGTTGTTGCTATCAGGAACGGTCTCCCTATTGGAAAGATTACCTTATTTATGTTCGGGGGGGTGGCTCAGATGCGGCGGGAGGTTGAAAGTCCCGCTGTGGAACTTAAGATGACTTCCGCGGGCCCTGCCATGACTCTTGTACTGATAGGCCTTTTTTACTTGCTCGGAGTACTTTTTAGATCCTTCGACTCCCTTTTCGTTTTGTTTAATTCTCTGGCGGCTATAAATGGAGTGATATTTGTCTTCAATATGGTTCCGGGGTTTCCTCTTGACGGCGGGAGAATACTAAGAGCGATTATTTGGCATCGAACAGGCAATATTCTTAGAGCGACAAAAATCGCCAGCCGGATCGGCAAAGGGTTTGCCTTTATCCTGATCGGTATAGGTGTTATGAATTTACTCGTTTACAGGGATTTTATAGGTGGCGTCTGGTTGATGATAATTGGCAGTTTTCTCAGACAGGCCGCCAATAGAAGTTATAATAATATTCTTTACAAAGAGGTTATGGAGAATTTTCAGGTATCGGACATAGTAAGATATGATGTTGTTGCGGTTGGATTATCGGTTGATTTGCTGACGCTTGTTGAGGATTATTTTAAAAGATACCATTTCCTCTCTTTCCCGGTTGTTGAGGATGAAATGCTGGTAGGGATAGTAACACTCGAGGAAGTGAAGAGGATTAGCAGCAGCAAGTGGGCTGAAACAAAGGTGGCGGATTTAGTAAATACAAAGTTTGTTGATTTCGTTGTTCGAGGGTTTAATTCCGCCGGGAGGGTTCTCCATCTTATAAATGCGGGAAAGTACAATTCTTTTCCGGTTGTCGATAATTATGGCAGGTTAATAGGTGTTATAAACAGAAGCGATTATGAAGAAGCTGTGGGAGTAATGACTTCTTTGAAGAATTAACCTGGAGATCTTTTTTATTAATATCTTTTCTTTGATCACACACCAATACTGAAAACTATCAGATGATACGGTTTACCTATTTTCGATTTGTTCCGGTTAAAGAAAATAGAGATTCTGAACTTCCCTGATTGGCAAATATTATTGATAGGTTTGAAGGCTATAAAGGCTGAATCAACGAAGCTTGTCTATTTCGCTGATCTGTTCATCGGTAAGTTCATTCGCGCTGCCTAGCAACTCCGCGACAAGGCTTGTTTTGGCCGCGGCCTCCAGCACTTCGATTTTGTTAAATGCGTCTTCAAGTGAAATCCCAAGGCAGACAGGGCCATGTTTTTCCATTAGCAGCACATCCGTAGTTACGGCTGCCTCAGAGACTGCCAGGGCTAAATCTTCAGATCCCATAAGGGCATAGGGAACACTGGTTATTTCTCCCAGGATAAATCGTGATTCGCCGGTAAAATTACTATTTATCTTTTTCCCTGCGGCTGACAGAGCGGTTGTCCATGGAGGATGAGCGTGAATTATGGCTTTGATATCGCCGCGGCGTTTGTAAATTAGAAGGTGAAGGGATGTTTCAATGCTTGGCTTCTGGTTTGAAGAAAGGTTTTTGCCGTCTGCTGAAATCTCGCATATAGTTTCAGCTGTAAGTCTGCCCTTGTCGAGCCCGGATGGAGTAATAAAAATTGAACCGCTATTTTCCCTCAGGCTTATGTTGCCGCCTGATGTTGTAGTAAGACCCCGGGAGTATAGACGCCGCATAAAATAAGCGATTTCGTCTTTATTCTTTTCCGTCATATTTTCACCATTGTAAAGGTGTCATTTCGTTCACTCTTTCAAGATACAATCTTCCCTCTATTATTCATTATAATCATATAAATTAACAGGACAAAATATCTATACTCCTTCTGAAAGTTAAGCAAATTCTCTAATTCAGTTCAGCCTAAGGCTGATTTTTATCCTGGAGTCGGGAAACAGGACTGTTTAAAAGGAAATATAGACCTGTCCGTAATAATCTTGTACTCTTTATTATATAAAAGAGAGGATTTGAAATGAAGATTTCATCGATTGTATCAAGCATTCTGTTGTTAACGGTACAAGCATCTTTTTCGTCTGCGGCTGAGGAATCTTTGTCTGATGTGCGGATGCCTCTTGATACTGTCGGCTACGCGACTACTCCTTCACAAGTGGAAGCGATTATAAATTTGTGTGATTCGCTTGAGAGTGAGCTCTATTTGGCGAATGAACAAAGATATCCCATAATATCAAAAAGGAATTTAATCGCCGCAATTTGTCCCCATGATGATTATCTATATGCAGGTCCGGTTTATCTTCATGTTATGAGGGAAGTCAGGGCGCCCGTGATTATAATGTTCGGGGTTTCTCACCATGCCAGGCATATGGGGTTAGAGGGAAAACTGGTTTTCGATAATTTTAAGGCCTGGAAGGGGCCCTATGGAAAGCTCGAAATTTCAGGCCTCAGGGAAGATATTATTGAAGCGCTCCCTGAAAAACTTGTTCTTGTTGACGGTGATATTCATTCGAAAGAACATTCTCTCGAAGCATTTCTGCCCTTTCTGCGCTATCCGGAGTTGGGGGGGGAAGGCAAAATCTTGGACCGGAAAGATTTTTCTTTCCCAACGATTCTTCCGATTCTTGTTACAAGATTTAAAGGAGAATCGCAGAGAGAAGTAGCGGACATGCTTGCCGCTGTGTTGAAAAAAGAGATGGAAAAAAAGGGGTGGGAGCTGGGGACAGATGTACAGATACTTATCTCCGCTGATTGTGTGCACTATGGAGACGAAAAATGGGGTGGCCGCAATTATGCCCCCTTTGGAACAGACAGAAAGGGGTATGAGAAGGCGCTTGAGCAGGAGATAAAAATAATTAATTCATCTTTAACAGGGCTGATAGACGCCGGGCGCATAAGTCAGTTTAGATATCTGGTTGAGAGGGATGATCTGGAGTGGCCTTACAAAATACCCTGGTGTGGCGTTTATTCGATCCCATTCGGGCTGGCCACTCTTGAGAAGCTTTGTAAGTTGGCCGGACGGGAACCCCCGGAAGGGGTTTTATTGAAATATGGCACCAGCCTGGACCCGGGACGATTCAACCCCGAAACTAAAGGGCTTGGAGTAACAAATATTAATACCCTCCATCATTGGGTTGGATATGCGGGTATAGGGTATTGGTGAATTTTATAACAGAGATTCCAATATTGAAATTAACCCGGAACCAGTTCTATTGTATCACCCGTGTGGGAATAGGTTTCAGCCAATGTGTTTGGAGGCAGCTCCAGAGCGCCTATAGCCCCGGAGGCTGAATCGGCAAAACAGTCCGGAGGAAAATTCTTGAGCATCTTAATAATCTTCCTGTCTTTATCGATGAAGATTATATCAACAGGGTTCTTCATCCCGACAGTATAAATTCCACTGCATGGGGATATCCACAGGACACAGCCATTTGGAATTCCGTTGTTATTGATATGTCGAAGGGTTTTCTGGAAATTTGAAGTTAATGTAAGCAAAGTATCTCCGAGCATGGTGTGTCGTGTTATATTCCGGGCGGACATTTAATCTCCTCTATACAAATACTCCGGTAATTATTACGGCGAGAGTTGACATTGCCAGTATTGTCTTCCAGGGGTCGAGTATGTGGCGGAGTGATTTCCGCTCTCTTTCTGATGATTCTAGATCGACAATATAATTGTTTTCGTTATCCATTTTGCTTGCTTCTATTCGGGCGAGTTGTGATTTAAGGTTTTCTTCCCCGAGGGCTGGGGCCTGGATTGGGATTATCATCGGTTGGATATTTGACAATACCAATTGTTCTGCTTTAAAAAACTTGGAGACAGCAAGAAATAGAAAAAGAATCATAAAAACAAGTATTGACCCCAAAGGGCCTGTTATTGCTCCAGCCGCCGTTGAATAAACAAATCTTGATTTCGTGGTTTTGTTGTTAAAGTGCATTGGAATGGTAAGAAGAAAGGATATGATGATACCCGAAGTTGAGAAATAGAGGCCGCTCAGTCCATCTCTTAGAGTGTGGATCGCGATCGACATTATTGCTATATAAGCGATTGTTACGAGAACAGTTTTTTTCGAGTTGTTTGTCATAATAACAAAAATAAAGAGTATGGCCAGAAGTTTAAGAAACAAAGTTTGTAATTGATATGCTTCCACCGTTGTCCTCCCTTATTTTTGTTAAACACATCTTCATTTTTGTTGTAGAACAAGATATGTTCCTTAAATCGGAATTGAATTTCAAAGAGTAGTCTGAACTTTGAATAATCACATCGCGATTTTGTATATTCTATGTTTGCAGGGGGTTATCTATGCGGGCAAAAGCCGAACACTTCTCTTAAAAACAAATTTTTAAAAATATATATTGCGCGGAACAGAAAAATGTGAGGAATATTTACCAGAGAATCTTCAAGATTCAGAGGCAATGGGTAATAGTACTCAGTTTGATTTTGTATATTGAACTCCGTTTCCAGCGATTGAGCATAATACCTCAGAAGGCGTCATCGCGTCGAGTAAGATCTTTTCCCGGAACGCGTTTTTCTCTGTTTTTTCCTTTCATGATAAGTGTAGCCATTGCCTTTTCTACACGTTTCATGTTGGCTTCCCATAGTCCCCGATCGAGGATTATACGGACATTAATATTCCCGGCTTTTTCAAGAAAAGGTTTGTTTCCCGCTGCTTTAATGACAGATTCGGCGAGTTTTACGGGATCGTTTGCGGGTATTATAAGCCCATTTTCACCTTCAATAATCCACTCTCTGTTTCCTTCAAGATCTGTTACGATAGGTGTTAGACCGCTTGCCATCGCTTCAAGAAGTGACACCGAAGTAGAATCCGAAAGTGAGGTCGATATATAGATATCACTTTTTCTTAACTCACGAGAGAGTTCTTCGGGATTTAACTTTCCCTTGAAGCTGAAATTTTCACCTACTCCTAGTTTTTCTGTTTTATTCCGAAGGTTTTCACGTTCCGGTCCATCCCCGCAGATGATAAAGTGAGCATTGATCTCTTTTAGAATATAGGGGGCGGCATCGATTAAGAGATCAAGATTATAGATATTATAGTGGTTGCGAGTGCTTATTATTAATGTAGCATCATTCTTACCCTGTGCTTCCCCGGTTTCTGAGGATGGGTAAAAAACATTATCATCTATACCAAAATATATTTTAAGAGTATTTTGCTTTGAGGCGCCGGCCTCAATCGCGATTCTGGAAAGATCTTCCGAATCCGCGGTGATTAAATCGGCTTTTCGCAGGGCGTATTTAATCTGTACTTTATGGAGGAAGTGTTTTTTGTAATCTACAAGAAGATCAGATCCAAGAGCTGATACAGCGAGCGGCCGGAAACCGCATAGGGCCCCGAGCAATCCATATCCGCTGACATAGAGTGAGTTGACAATATCTGGACGGAATTTGCTAAGTTCTTCTTTTAAGAGTCTCAGTGATGAGAGGTATCCGAGGAGATTTGTGGGCAGATATTTTCTAAGCTGTATTACAGGCACTGGGGAATTTTCTGCTTTTTCGAAGGAAAATAAAAGGACTTCGTGGCCTTGTGCTTTAAAGAAACCTCCCCAGCGTTTTATGTGAGTAAGTGAGCCGTCTCCTAGAATCGCGATCCTCATGAAGTTTATCCTTTCCTTTTGTTGAATTACATACTATGTCACTGAAGATTATTATTAATCAGGACAAATGTATATGGTTTTTAACTCTATAGTGGAGGTTGCCGTTTTCGGGGGGTTTTTCGGAAAGCTTCCGCGGATTGTTTTGTTTAAAGATTTTTAAGTTGTTAATGACAGGGAAAGCCCTAAGACGCTATATTTTATTCAAGTTAAGTTTATTCTCAGGCCGTTTGAAAGAAAGATGCCGGTAGAATAGTATGAAAAAATCCTTGAAGCTGATCGATATTTTTAACGTCCTGGAAAATTATTATGGGCCCAGAAACTGGTGGCCTGTAACACCGTCCGGAAAAAACTATCCTGAATATACAGGAGGGCCTGAGAATGATGGACAGAGATTCGAGGTTGCGGTAGGGGCTGTTCTTACGCAGAACACTTCATGGAAGAATGCCGCGCGCGCGATTGAAAATCTAAATAGATCAAACAATTTAAATCCGGAAGCTATTGCAAATCTTGAAGATATGGAGCTCGGTCAAATTATTCGTTCATCGGGATATTACAACATGAAAGCCGGGAAACTAAAGGTTCTTGCCGATTATTTCCTTAAGAAAATTGAGATAAGCCGTGAATCACTTCTTCAGCTCTACGGAATAGGGCCGGAGACAGCCGATTCTATTTTGTTATATGCTTATGACAGACCTTGCTTTGTAATTGACGCGTACACGAGAAGGATATTCGGGAGGATCGGTATAATAGATGCTGATGAGACATATGAAAGTATCAGGGAATACTTTGAAACAAATCTTCCCTTTGATATCCGGGTGTTCAAGGAATACCATGCCCTTATTGTTGAACATGCTAAATCGTTCTGCCGGAAAACCCCCCATTGCCGTGATTGTCCATTACATTATATCTGCGATTTTAAGTGACGATTGAGTGGTGAATAAAGATCGCTGAAACAAACCGGAAGATGCCGGATGCTCAGCGTCGCGTTGAATAGATCCCCATTATGATTATCTGCCGCGCTGATTTCAGATATGTGACAATACCCTCCGCTATAAAAAAAGATTATCGATCTGGAACTATTCGAGCCCGCGTTATGTGAACAATTCTTGCGCTATACTGATTGCAGAAAAATTATGGCAGCTGTGATGAATGTAACGCTAATTTGTGATATAACAAAAAGTTACCAGTGGACGCGTAAAAAATAGGGTTTTGTCGAAAGGGTTGTAGATGCATGCCGGACATAATGTTATGCGCCGGGA
>DAOWMJ010000213.1 GCA_030643145.1 Candidatus Latescibacterota bacterium
AACTCTCCGGGCTGTTCTTTTGAAGATATTGAACCATATTATTTTAATACAAATACGGCAAGAGATGTCCTTTTAAATCATTTTAAGACCGAAAATTTGGCACCTTTTGGAATTGAAAAGAAACAAACTGCTATCGCGGCGGCCGGTGCTCTTCTTTCCTACGTTAAAGATCTGAGACAGAACGAGTTAAATCATATTACGGGAATAAAAATTTTCGACTCAGGTGAATCGTTGATTCTGGACAAACAAACTGTCAGAAACCTTGAGCTTTTTAAGCCTCTCATGGGAGATTCCGCCGATAGCACTTTGATAAAACACATTGACTATACATTAACGGCAGCAGGAGGTAGGATGCTGCGTTCCTGGATTATGAGACCATTACGTAAAATAAAAAGCATACAAACCAGGCTTGACGCTGTAAACGCTTTGTATTCGGCCCAGATAATCCTTCGTGAGTTAAGGGAAGCCCTTAAGGGATTCCCTGATGTTGAAAGGATCGTTTCAAGGATTTCAACCGGCAAAGCCGGCCCAAGGGAACTCCTTCAGCTTTTGACGGCTCTGGAGCGTCTTCCGGAATTGTCGGATATATCAGGTAAATTGAAAGTCGATTATTTAACAGGACCTTCGAAAATCCTGTCGAAACAGTTATGGGTCAAAGATGTTGTTGCGACTGGAATAAGAGAAGATTGCCCCGCAAATCTCCGCGAAGGTGGAGTAATAAAAAAGGGTTTCGATAAAGAACTCGATAAATTGATAAAGAGATCGGAGGAGGGAAAGAGGTGGATAGCTTCCCTTCAGGAATCTGAACGAAAAAGTACCGGAATTGCTTCACTCAAAGTAGGTTTTAACAAGGTCTTCGGTTATTATATCGGAATATCGAAAATACATATTGCCAAGGTTCCCGACTACTATATTGAAAAACAGACTCTTGTATCTTCAAAACGATATGTCACAAAAGAACTTACTGAAAAAGAAGGCTTTGTACTATCTGCCGAGGCCAAAAGGGTTGAACATGAAAAAAAGATCTATGAAGATATTTGTAAAAGGATAACCGAAGCTAGCGCCGCTCTGCAGAAAATAGCTCATGGAGTGTCTATACTGGATAGTATATCCTCATTCGCGCATCTTGCTCTAAAGCAGGATTACTGCCGGCCTGAAGTAAATAATTCCAATAACCTTGTTATTAAGGACGGCCGGCACCCTGTTGTAGAAATCATATCGAAAAAAGGGTTTATACCGAATGATATTATTCTCAGACCTTCCAGGCGCCAGGTGCTGATTGTTACAGGCCCGAATATGGGAGGTAAATCAACTATTATTCGCCAGACCGCTATTATCTCGATTCTCGCTCACGCTGGCAGCTTTGTTCCGGCATCAGTGGCCGAAGTAGGAATTATGGATAGAATATTTACCAGAGTTGGATCGAGTGACAACCTTGCCGGAGGAGAAAGCACCTTCCTCGTTGAAATGAGCGAGACTGCAAAGATTCTTCATAACTGTACATCAAAAAGTCTCGTTCTTCTCGACGAAGTAGGCCGGGGTACCAGCACAAGTGACGGGCTTAGTATTGCACAGGCAGTGACTGAATTTCTTCTCGAGGAAGAAAAGAAAAAACCAAAAACACTCTTTGCCACTCATTACCATGAACTTACCTCCCTCTCGGACAGATATCCCAAACTGTGTAACATGAAGGTTTCAATTAAGGAATGGAACGACGAGATAATCTTCCTGTACAAACTTATCGAAGGAAAAAGTGACAAGAGCTATGGGATACATGTAGCTCAACTGGCTGGTTTGCCCGAAAAAGTAATAGAGAGAGCGCGTTCTATTCTTCAGTCTCTTCAATGGACCAGTGTAACCCTCCCTGAGCGCGAATTTCCAAGGAGAGTTCAGCCTACACTCTTTTCAGTTAAAGATTCAATTTATGAAACTCTTGAAGAGTGTGATATTGATAGGATTACGCCTATTGAAGCAATTCAGATTCTTTCAAAACTTAAGAAAATGGCTGAAAAGAACTGAATTTCCTGCCAATGGCTCAACTTTTGCTAATCAGTAAAACCGGAGTATTGTGCTCTTTTTTATATTAAATAAAGGCATTTAAATGTCCGGTAAAAAGAGGATAGCGATAATAGGGGGAGGCGAAAAGGAACTTGCAGTCCTTAGTCAATTCCACGACCATCCCGAATACACTATTCTGGGGATTTATGATAGGAATGACAAAGCTTTGGCTCTTGGCATTGCTGAAATTATTGGTATAGATTCCTTCTCAGATCGATCCTTTCTTAATATATTCAAAGAAGCTGACTATATAATTGCCGATAAAAGCAATTTTGAATTAAAGGATGAAATCGAAACACTAAACACTGAAAATTGCACAGTTATCGATATATCCGATGCATATAAGATTATTAATAACAAAATGATGCCAGTAACACCTATAGTTAATTCCAGGCCTGATAGCTTTGAAGAAGCGCTACGGCATCTCAGCAGAATCTCCAACCGTGAGAAACTTCTCAAATGGATACTCGATATAGCAGTTGAAAACCTCAATGCTTCTTACGGTTCTATAATGCTCTACTCGGAGAGTACCGAGGAGCTGTATATCGCGTACGCTACAGGTCTTAGCCAGGAAGTTATAGAAAAAACGAGACAAAAACTGGGAGATGGAATAGCGGGAAAAGTGGCCCTATTGAGAAAGGCCGTCTTAACGAAGGATATAGCTGAGGGTATATCCGGCACTCTGACAAAAATGGATAGAGACAGAATCCAAAGCGCTGTAACAGCCCCTATCCTCTTTGATAACAAGCTGATAGGAGTATTAAACATATCTACCGACAAGGGTGAAAAAGAACTTACTGAAAAGGATCGCGATACAGTTGACAGCCTTGCTCATGAGGTTGCCCCAGTGCTCTTTAAACACCTCAAGATTGATACTGGAGAGTATAGTAAAATAGAAAAGGAAATTCAGAACTACCTTGGATTCCTGTTACGTAGCGAAAGAGGGTTTCAAGAAAAGTTCGCGCTCCTTAGTAAATTTATCTCGAAGGAATTTGGCGCCGCGACGGTAGCCGTTTATACAGCAACAGATGAAGGTGACTGGCTGATTCTCGGTGGAAGCGATAATCAGCTTCAACAAAATGGATCTTATTCAAGAGTACACTGCAGTAAGGGAAGTCTTGCCAAGGCCTATTTAAACTCAAGCGAAGTGATAATAACCGAGATCGAAGATGAATCAGTGACCAAGGAAGGCATTAACAAGGAGAAAATGTCATTCATATATCTTCCACTTATAAACAAGGAACCGGTAGGCGTTCTTGTTATTGAATTTACAAATCTAGATTCTCTTGAAAAATTCAGTAAACATAAGGAAAGTCTGCGTTTTCAGCTCGGACTTTTTATACACTCTCAGCTTAAAGAAATAAGAGACAATCGTATGATGGCAACACTTGAAAAGTTATCAGACCTTACGCCTGAACTCATAAATTCAGGTAATATTTCAGGCAATATCGATAGATTACCTTCGGTACTGTCACAACTGGTAAGAGCTTCCATGGGAAGTTTTCATTATTTTGACGCAGCGACAGAAAGAACTTCTTATTATAATTTTCCAACCGATGAGGAAAAATTCAAGCAGTTGAAGAGC
>DAOWMJ010000143.1 GCA_030643145.1 Candidatus Latescibacterota bacterium
AGGATTTTCTCAAGGGAGGGGTTTATGAGGTTGCATTGGGACAAGTTACTGGAATTGGCCCGGGGAACGGAAAAGCATTGTAGTACAGGTAAACATTCATCCTTTGAAAAAAAAGTCATCGAGGGGGAAGCAGGTCCTGAAGAAATATTTGCCTTTGCAGAAGAATTACTTGAAAAGAATAAAAGAAGAGAGGCTGAAAAATTACTAGAAACCTTGATCCTGCACCCTGAAATTAGTGGATTAACTCTGGTAAAGGTATGCGACCTCCTGGAGAAAATCGGCAATTACAATGCAGCTTTTCAGGGATATTCGGAGTTAAAGAACAAGGGTGACATGGACGCGTACCCAATTTATTGTATGGGCAGGCTTCTTGAAATTGAGGGCAGATTGGTGGATGCTATAAATTGCCATCGTGAGGCCGTATCCGCTGAACCCGGCAATCCCGAATGTTATTTCCGGCTCGGGGTGGCATATACCAAAAATCACCAGTACATTGAGGCTGAAAAGAGCTATAGACAAGCTATTACACTTGATCCTACTCACTCGAAGTCATATACCAACCTTGGATATATTCTTGATATGCATGGAAAACAGGATGTTGCCATGCAGCAGTTTTTAAAAGCTGTCCAACACAATCCTAAGAGTGCCGAGGCCCATTTTAATCTTGGCGCCCTCTTTGGAGATGATGGGAACAGGGAACAGGCTATTAACGAATTTCGTGTAGGGCTTGAGCTTTCACCCGCTTGTGTGGAAGGACGCTATAATCTCGGAATGGCCCTTATTAATGAAGGACAGTATGAAGAAGCGATGGAGGAATTTAAAAAGATTCTGAAGCTGGAGTCTGATAATGTTGACGCTTTCTTTTTTATAGGATATTTGCATTACAGAAGGGGTTTATATAAGAAGGCGTTAAATTATCTTAGGCGCGCGGCTGAATTGAATCCCGGTAACGCTAAAATACTATTTTATGTCGGGGAATGTTTTAATAATATGGAGCAGCCGGATGAGGCTCTTGGATATTACAAAGAGGTTATAGGCATAAACCCTAATGACAGGAAGGCCTATTTTAGTCTTGCCGTGACATATGAAAAACAGGGAGATATTGAGAAAGCTCGCCAGTGCTACAAAAAGGCGGCTAACGGAAGGGATGTGAAGCAAAAAGCCATAAAAAGAGGAATTCTCGAGTGAAATTCCACTTAAAATCTAACTGGATATTATGCCTTGCCGCGTCTTTTTCTATTATAATGCCACTGGGGTTATGGGCTTCTGATGAGAATATTGCTGTCGGGACCTGGGTTTATTCCGCGCTGCGAACATTTGAACTTGATGGTTTAATTCATCTCTCTCCTGAAATGCCTTATTCACGTGATCAAATTGAATTTTACCTGGACAGGATACTACAGAATTTAAAGGACTCTGACGGCGGTCATAGTCCCAGGCAAGCCTTTTTACTCGAACGCTTGAAAAATGAATTTCAGGGCAAAGCCTCTCGGCCTGATGATCGTGAAGATAGTCCCGTTTACTCATATCAAAAGGGAAGAAGGTTCATGAACTTTGATGTGAGTGCCGGGGGCTCTTTAAGAAAAAGGGTTGAATACAAAAAGGGTGAAGTGGATGGAATTCTTTCTCCGGGGTTTCTGATCGACTCCGGAAGTGGATTTACATATGAAACGGTTTACAGATTGAGATTGCGCCCCGAACGGGATAGCAATATCAGTCATAGTAAAATTGGCGCTCGTCAGAAAAGTTTCCGGGGGTTAACGTCGGAATTTGAAAGGGGATATATAACAGCAAATCGTAATTGGTGGGGTATAACAGTGGGCCGTGATTACCTTCACTGGGGAAACAGCAGAGATGATGGTCTTATTCTCTCGTCGAGTGCGGGCCCGCTGGATCATGTCACCGCCTATCTGGAGCTTGGAAGATTTAAACTGAGGTTGCTCCATTCTATTCTTGATTCAGATGTTATTGCTCCAAGGAGGCTCGCCGGGCACAGATTGTCTTTTAGGCTTCCCGGTGATATATATATTGGAATAAGTGAAACTGTTGTGTATTCCGGCCGCGGTCTTGATTTTGCATATCTGCTGCCTGCGGGTTCATATTACGCGACTCAATATAATGAGAAGGCGAATCAACATAATAATATATTGTGTGGAGTTGACTGGAAAATACCGATTAGGAAGGGTCTGTTGTTTTACGGTGAATTTCTGATTGATGATTTTCAATACGAGGACAGGGATACTGCTCCCGACAAAATTGCATTAAATTTGACTGCTGAGGCACTCTTTATGGCAGGAAGTCATGATGTGGAGGTTTTATTTGATTACACATATATTGATATTTATACATACTCACACGTAGATTCTTTGACGGGATATGTGACGGAAAATGCCGATCCAGAAATCAGTGAAATTATTGGTTCTTCTCTCGGCCCGGATGCGGACAGGTGGAGATTGAGAATTTCCGCCGCTCTAAATCCAAGGATAGTAATGACATTAAACGGTAGTTACTCAAGATATGGAGAGGGTAACGATTTGCGTTCGTGGATAGCGGAAGAGCATAACCCTGATATGGCATTCCCAAGCGGCTTTGTAACAGTGGAAAAACAGATTTCTCTTTCCGCTACACTGGATCTTACGGGTGGTTCCATTCTTTCCGCCGGAGCTGGTTTAAGGCAAATCGATTCAGTACTTTCAGAATCTGAAAGTTTCGCGTACCTGAAATTCGTGTTGGATATCTAATGAGAAATATTTTGAGGCTCTTTTCAATACTCCGATTACATAATATTATCGCCGCAGTTATGGCTGTTGCCGCGGGATTTCTGATCAGCGGGGCCGAAAAATTTCCGCTGGCACTTCTCGGGGCTGTAGCAATTACGACTGCAGCGGGTAATGTTATTAATGATTACTATGATATTGAGATTGACAGGATTAACAGGCCGAGCAGGCCCCTCCCGTCAGGCATATTCTCAAAAAAACAGGTTCTCTGTTTATATATTTTTCTTTTAGCACTTCTTGCATTCATCTCTATTTCTCTACAACCGGTCATAATAATATGGATAATCACATGGGTAGTATTACTTCATCTATATTCGTTTTTCTTCAAACGCCGATACTTGATTGGGAACTTGATTGTGTCTTTGATTACAGGAACCGGATTCCTGCTCGGTTCGTATTACGGCGGAAATATAGAAGCGGGAGTCTTACCGGCGCTATTTGCATTTTTTTTCATCCTCGGAAGAGAGATTGTTAAGGATTGTGAAGATATAGAAGGTGATTATTCCTGCGGATCAAGAACAATGGCTATTGTACTGGGAAAGACAAAAGCAATGAAAGCCGCGGCAGTAATATTTTTCCTCTTGATCTTTGCTTTTCCTCTGCCCTATTTTACCGGAAGTTACAGTAGAATATATTTTTTAATAATTATTTTTTCGATTATTCCTATACTTTTAGTTTCGTTTCTATTTGCTTATAAAGGTAAGCGACCTGAATTAATTAGCATATTATTGAAAGTGGGCATCTTTTTCGGAATTATAGCCTTTTGTTATGCTGTTTAATAATCTACAAGATATAGATCTCGGGGAGGCGTTCTATATAAAAGATTAAAACAGGTAATGCTGATTAACGGTTCAAAAGAGATTTGCGCGAAAGCGGGTTTATTAAGTGATGGGATTCTGGATTGTTTTGATACTTGCCGTGATACAGGGATTAACGGAATTTTTCCCCGTTAGTTCTTCAGGGCATCTTGTTTTAGCTGAAGCTCTCCTTGGAGCTCACGCAAGGCTCGCGCTTCCAGACAGTATCCTCTTTGAAGCGGCAGTTCATGTGGGGACACTTGGAGCTGTTGTGACTATTTACAGGAAAAGGCTGGTCAGAATATTTGGGGCGCTTATATTATGGACGAGGGCCGGATTCCGCAGAAAAGAGAGTTTTGACGACGACCTTTCTTATGCCGGCTGGATTGTAGTGGGTAGTATCCCCGCAGGTGTCGTTGGCTTGTTATTTCGTGATGTTATCTTAAGGGCTTTTAATTCTCCTTCACTGGCCGCGTTTTTGTTGGTTTTGACAGGAATATTTTTATTGTTTGGAAAGGGAAAGAGTAGCGACAGCGGATTTACATGGAGTGCTGTATTATTAATTGGACTCGCGCAGGCAGTAGCGATTTTTCCCGGTTGTTCAAGAAGTGGGTGGACTATTACTACGGCCCTTCTTTTGGGAATAGGATTTAGCAGGGCGGCTGAATTCTCATTTTTGCTATCAGTTCCGGCAATCATCGGCGCCTTCCTGGTTGAATTTCAACTTTCGGGAGAGTCTTTAACGAAGGATTTGATTGTTATACTTTTTGTTGGAGGGATCATAGCATTTGTTTCCGGTTTTGTAGCTCTGAAGCTTTTGCTGCGCATCCTTAAACATGGAAACTTTTATCGTTTTTCATATTATCTAATTCCTGCTGGGATATTGTTTATGGCATGCTTTTATTATTTATAATTGAAGAAGGTGATTATTGACCCGGTTTGTTACTTGTGGTAGTTTGGAATTTTGTGCGGGCAATTTATAGAATCAAAGGTAGAATGATGCTTGAAAAGGTTTTTAATCCGAACGAAATAGATTCGAAGTGGAGAAAAAAATGGAGTAAGAGTAATGCTTTTACGGCGGATAATAATTCAAGCGCCGATTCTTATACCATAATTCTTCCCCCTCCGAACGTAACAGGAACATTAACGATTGGACATGTACTCGGCGTTACTGTACAAGATATTCTCGTTCGCTGGAAAAGGCTTAAGGGATATAATGTTTTGTGGCTCTCGGGGACCGATCATGCCGGGATAGCCACACAGAAGGTTGTTGAGAATAACCTGGCCAAAGAGGGGATTGATAAAGAGTCGTTTGGAAGGGATAAATTTCTCGAAGAATGCTGGGGATGGAAGGATCAATGTCACAGTAGAATTGTTGAGCAGCTTAACAAACTTGGCGCTTCGCTGGACTGGACAAGGGAAAGATTTACTCTTGATGAAGGTGTCTCGAGAGCAGTTAGAGAGGTCTTTGTCAGGTTATATGAAAAGAATCTTATTTACAGGGATAATTATATTGTTAACTGGTGTCCTTCCTGTATGACAGCTATCAGTAATGAAGAGGTTGAATTCAAGGATATAGATGGGAAATTGTATTATATTGCCTATCCTTTTGAGGACTCGGATAAAGAGATTGTGGTTGGTACGACAAGACCTGAAACGATGCTGGGCGATGTGGCGGTTGCAGTTAGTCCTGATGATCCTAGGCGGCCTGAATTTGAGGGGAAGAAACTCCTTTTACCCCTGACTCTGAGGAAGATACCGATCGTATTTGACGAAGCCGTTGATCCTGAGTTTGGCACCGGGTGTCTTAAAGTCACGCCCGCGCATGATGTCACTGATTTTGAAATAGGGCGGCGGAACAATCTTGATAGTGTTGTGGTAATCGGTCATGACGGCAAAATGACCCGGGAGGCCGGAAAATTCAGCGGGCTGGACAGGTATGATGCCAGAAAAGAAGTATTGAAAGACCTTGAGAACCAAGGATTACTTCGTGGAATTGAGGATTATGCTCATTCTGTCGGATAC
>DAOWMJ010000152.1 GCA_030643145.1 Candidatus Latescibacterota bacterium
ATTCTGTCGGATCTATCTCAAATAGTGGCGGAGAGGGAGGGATTCGAACCCTCGGTAGAACGTTAGCCCTACAACCGCTTAGCAGGCGGATGCCTTCAGCCGCTCGGCCACCTCTCCGCTTGACTCCATCTTTTTATGGCGGAGGGCGAGGGACTCGAACCCCCAAGGGCTTACGCCCGGCGGATTTCAAATCCGCTGCCTTACCAATTAGGACTAGCCCTCCGTACTAACTGCCTAATCAAACAATCACAACAAACCATTAATCAATCTCACTCGAATAGAATAGTTTCATCCGAGTGGACTTCGATAGTATAAAAATATTCCCTTTCACTGTCAAATAAAAGAGTTCAAAGCGCGTAGAGATACTACTAAATGACGAAAACGAGGTTCAATTTCTGACTACCCGGATTTATCGACAATTTTTTCCTCTTCCTCCCATTTCTTTATTTTGTTGTACGCTTTATACCGCTTGACAGAATAAGCAATTAGAAACAGGATAGCGATGCCCGCCCAGAAGGGAGCGGAAGCGGCCAGAACAAAACTTTTTCTGTATTTATCATCAAGCATAACATGAAATTCAGCGGCAAAATCAGATGGGTATTTGCCGAATGTAAGCAAAAAAGCTCTTTCAAAATCGCCCAGGTCACGTGTAAAAGCAGTAAGTGTCATAAGATCTTCAGCTCTCTCGGCAAACAGTTCCTTTACTGCTATATAACTCAATCTATATGCCATAGCCGCTTCTCTGCCGGAATCGGGGAATCTCCCGCTAAGATCCTTCAGCTCAGGAATATCCTTTTTCCATATAGACACCATAAAATGCCAGTGATCGAGAAAGGTCCATTCTCCCGATTGCCTCATTGCCAAACCCTCGAGGAACCAGGTGGGACAACGCGCCCCACGAACTCTCTGAGCAAAGAGGAGATGTGAAAGCTCATGCCTTATTACAATACGAAGCGGGCGTTGTGAGCGCAGGGCAGCCTCCGTGTTAATACAGAGACGCATATTTGTTAAATCGCTGCATGCCCCGCTCCATTCCGGAAGCATACCCCTATGAAGAACACTATAATCCTTTTTATTGCCGGCGATATAAACTCGTATTGTATCAAATTTGCTTAGCCCGAGATCAGCCGCTATCTTGCCGGATGAATTTTCAAGAATCACTTTTATTTTTTCCGCTATTTTTTGATATTTCCCCGGATAAAAAATCATAAACGGTCTCACGCTCGTAGACAAGCTGTCATATTCTCCCTCTATATCCTCCCCCAATAAACTGGAAACGGAAAGAACCTGGAAACAAATGAGAAAAATAATCAAATATCTAATTCCCATCTTCAATCTCATATATTCCTCCGGCTGCTAAACAGACCGCCCCCCAAGACAATACCATCTTTGTAAAGAACAAGTGATTGTCCCGGAGTAACCGCCCGCTGAGCCTTAAGAAAAGTTACAGCTAATTTCCCATCTTCGACTTTAACAGCCTCTACAGCAGCCGCCTTATGCCTGAATCTTATTTTTGCTTCAAGAGGAATATCAAAGTTCCGTTTTCTAAGCCTCGTGGATATACAAAGAACCTTCCTGGAATAAAGTTCTCCCTCTTCTGCAAGTGTAATCCTGTCAAGGCGTGGATCGATATATTTAACATAGAGAGGAGCAGAAGCTGAAATACCCAAACCCTTTCTCTGCCCAACCGTATAGAAACATATTCCCCTGTGCCTGCCTAATCTGCCTCCCCGTGAATCAACAACATCTCCCGGCCGGGGAGTTATATCTTTTTCGAGAAAGCTATCAAGATTATTCCCGGGGATAAAACAAACATCCTGACTTTCCTCACTAATATATCCTGTCAGCCCATTTTCGCAGGCGATTTCTCTTACCTCATTTTTCGATTTCTCCCCGAGAGGGAAAATTGACCTTCGAAGATATTTTATCGGAACACGGTAGAGAAAATATGATTGATCCTTTTCTGCATCCCTTGCGGCAGCCAGAAATATCCTGCTGTCATATTCTATTAGACGGGCATAATGCCCGGTAGATATCCATTCCGCACCAATCGAATCCGCGACCCCGGCCAGAAAAGGAAACTTTATATACTCGTTGCACACAATACATGGATTCGGTGTTTTTCCAGTTCGATATGAGTTAATAAAATTCCCGACCACCCTGCTTTTAAAATCTCTTCCGGCATTAATAATCATATGAGGAATATCGAGCTTTGAGCAAATCCCCGCTGCCCTTCTGACAACCTCGCTATCTTTATCATTCAAGGCTGGGCACAAACCCTCAAAGAAACGAAATGTCACACCGGTAACGGAGAAACCTTCTCTAAGCAGGTACAGAGCGGCAATTGTACTATCTACCCCCCCACTCATCCCGAGAACCACTTTACCCGTTCTGTTCTTCCTACGCACAGCTACCTTCCATCTTCATATTCAACTCCCATCTGGATTACAAAAATGTTTGCTGTCCGATAACAACCCGGCAATTTTCAACAATTTCAATAGAATATTACCTAATGGGCGAAATATCGCGAAGTCTCTTTACAACACCACCAAGAACCTCAACAAAAGAGTTGATATCCCTTTCCGTGTTGCGTATACCGAGACTTACCCGTATCACTCCCCTTGCCAGTTCCGGCTTAAGCCCGATGGCGCCCATCACGGCGCTTGTACCATTTTTCCCTGTGGAACAGGCGCTCCCGCTGGATATGCAAAACCCCAGAGCGCTTAAGTTAAGAACTATTGCTTCAGCTTCCACTCTGGAAACAATGATATCACTCGTATTTGGGACACGGGAAACTTCCTTTCCTATAATACTGACATCCGGGATCTTTTTCAGAATATCCTCCTCCATTCTGTCCCTGAGTCCACAGATTCTCTCCATTTCCATAGGCAACATGGATTCAGAAATGCGGCACGCCTCTCCCAGACCGACAAGAGATGGAACATTTTCTGTTCCCGGCCTGAGGTAAAATTCTTGAGCCCCCCCTGAATAAACAGCCTTAATTGGAGTACCCTTTTTCACATAAAGCGCCCCTGTCCCCTTTGGGCCATAAAACTTATGGGCCGATATAGAAAGCAAATCCGCCCCCAGTTCCTTCACATCAACCATAATCTTTCCAATACCCTGGACGGCATCAACATGAAAAATTATATCTCTGCCGGAAAGAATGGCAGCTATCTCTTTTATCGGCTGAATTACTCCGGTTTCATTATTCGCCAGCATTATTGACACAAGCACAGTTTCAGCCCTGATAAGATCCTCAAGCATATCAACTTTAACAACCCCGGCACTATCGCATTCAACTCTGGCTGCTTTCACACCGTCTTTCTCAAGCGACTTAAAGATGTTCTGGACAGCGTAATGTTCAATTGTTGAGGTAATAATATGACAATCACTCCCTGACCGGCCCAGCGCCCTGAGCGCTCCGCGAATCGCGAGATTGTTAGACTCCGTCCCCCCCGATGTGAAAATTATCTCCCTCGGGAGAGCATTTATCAAAGACGCGATCTGTTTTCTGGCTCTTTCGATCGCTTCACGGTTTTCCTGGCCAAGAAAATGAAGACTGCCGGCATTTCCGAATTTCTCACTGAAATATGGGTTCATAACTGAAACAACATCGTCACGCGCGTAAGTTGTGGCATTATGATCCAGATAAATATTCTTTTTAACTCTTTTGCCGTTTCATCACTCCTCCTCTCAATCAGAAACAAGAATGCTTGATATTCTGATATTATTAACCGTCAATGTAACTTTCCAAAGGGGATCGAGTAATAAATATTCGCCGTGATATAACTGCCTGCTTTATTAACAAAACCTGCTCTACCCTGATCCCGCGGGCAAATTAAAAAATACAGCCTTCCCCAAAAAGGGGAAGGCTGTAACTTTCTATAAACTAACCATAAGAAGTCATTTATTCATACTTCTCCTGCTCCTTTTGCGCCTTCAGCCTCATTATCAGCGTCTGCTGACGCTCAATCTGCTTCTTAGCGGAAACGCTCCAGGGTTTAGTCCCCAGGTTAATAACCTTCTGGAACTGAGTAATAGCCTCTTCGTACCTTATTTGTTTTGAGAGTGCTTCACCCAATTGATAGCGCAAAAACGCCTCTTTTTCACCACCGAGTTTCAACCCCGTTCTTGCCGCCGCCATAGCCTTTTCGTATTTTTTGTTTTCATTGTATATCTTTGCTAACAGCGCGTAGTTAAAAGCATTACCGCCACTTAACAAATTGGCTTCCTCCAGTTCAGCTGTCGCTTCCTTATAGTCACCGCCTGCTTGAGAAATAGAGAAACCAAGTCTTTGATGAAAGGGCGCGTTGTCCGGATAAACTTCTATAAGATTCTTATAAATAGGAATAACCTCGCTGTATTTCTGGGCGGAAAAGTAAGCGGTCGCGAGCTTCTGCAGCATCGTGTAATTACCCGGATCCACTTCAACAGCTTTCTCCATATATTCAATTTCTTTATCCTTATCCCCTTTATCACCATAGAGAGAAGCAATCGAACCTATTGTTACAGCATCGTCCGGTTTTGCCTTAAGAGCCCTTTGATAGAATACAATGGCGGTGTCAATTTCACCCCTTTGTTTTGCTATAAAACCTAAATGAATATTACCGTTGTAATCAAGAAAATCACTTTCAATGAGCATTATATAATACATTTCAGCGTTATCTAAATCATTGAGATTAAGATAATTATACCCCAGTGAAGCAATCAGAGATTTGTCTTCCGGATCAAGTTCGAACGCTGCTAAGAAAGCCTCTACAGATTCCTTGTACATTTTTAATTTCATAAGCCCCGTTCCGAGCGTAGCCCATGCTTCGGTGTAATCCGGTTCAAGCGAAACAGCCTTCCGGAGATGATCGACAGCTTCATGATAATTTTCCATATCCATAAACTGTTTGGCTGACTGGAATTCTACCTCAGCGTCGGAGAGATTCTTAACAAAACCCCTTTTGTCCTTAAATTGAGGATCAGCACAAAGATTAACAGCACTCAAGCAATTAATAGCAAATATACTCAACAAGAAAATGACAGATACAGTAACAGCCCTTTTCATTTCTCTTCCTTTCATAAAAAACAACAATATTCTCCCTGTAGGTAATTTAAATCAACGTCATACCGATTGTCAATATCAAGTTGTGAGCGTAGTTTACCCATTCCCCTCGCAAGTTACGAGTGTAACCGATCGCGGCTGCCATTTTTTTGAAAAG
>DAOWMJ010000234.1 GCA_030643145.1 Candidatus Latescibacterota bacterium
CCGTAGACCTCGGCATATTCAATAAATTCTCCCTTTTCCATTCGTTTTTTAAAGTCTTCCCGTTTGATAAAAAAATAATTCTCTCCTTCAACTTCACCGCTTCTAGGTGAACGCGTCGTAAAGGAAACAGATTTCTCCAGATTATCAAAACTGGCCAGCACCCTCTCGGAGAGGGTTGACTTGCCCACCCCGGATGGTCCGGAAACAACTATAACAAACGGCTTTCTTGAACGAATAATATCACACCTCCAGGGCCTTGCCGTTACTTTCCCTCCAACCTGTGCACGAGCGTTTCTACCGCTACAGCGGAAAGAATGATCTGATCGGAAGTAGTAATAATTACAGCGCGTGTTTTGCGCCCCTGTGTTACATCTATCAATTTGCCCCTACCCGCTTTTTCCTCCCTGTACCTGCGCATAGGGGAGGAATCATAGCTGGCTATAACCACAATTTTATCTTTCGCTACCACATTACCAAATCCAACATTCAGCAGCATTTTACCTCCAGCCGCGAAGCGCTTTGAGCTTCTCAACTCTCCTATTCCAGATTCTGGACCTGCTCTCTAATCCTCTCTGTGTATTCCTTAATATTCATACATTTATTAATTATCTTTGTGTCTGAGGCCTTGTTGCCCATCGTTGTAACTTCTCTGTGAATTTCCTGCAGAATAAATGTGAGTTTCTTCGCTACCTGCCCGCCTTTCTCAAGCTCATGCCCGAACTGAACAACATGAGAATCAAGCCGAACAAGCTCTTCGGAAAAATCGGCCTTGTCCGACATAATCGCGATCTCTGTCAACCAGCGTTTTTCATCTATTTTTGATCCGCTAAGCATCTTTTTTATTCTCTTCTTTGATCTCGAAAAAACCTTCTTTATCGCCTCCGGGGCTATTTTTTTGATCCCATCAATAGATTTTCCGATCTTTTTAAGATTACGATCCATATCCCCCTGGAGAATGCTCCCTTCTTTTTCCCTCATCCGCACACATTCATCCAGCGCTTTATCTACCGATTCTTTGACAGCCTTCTTGATTTTCCCGCAGGGAATTCCCGGTTCCGTGCTGCCGAAAGCATCCGGAAAAGAAAGCAACGTTGCTATATCAACCTCCCCGGGGATACCTTCGGCTGAAGCAAACTCGTTTATTTCCCTGTAAAACCCTTTCAAAAGGGTTTTATTAATCCCGCTGTGCCGGGCGACAAAATTACTATCTAAAGATAACTTAATATAAACTCTGCCCCGCCTAATCTTTGTCCTGACAATCTTTTCAACAAAACTCTGATACTGATTCATCCCATTCGGCAATTTGATCGAGAAATCTATAAACCTGTGATTAACCGTCCTGATCTCTGTCATTATCGCGCCGCAATCAATATCAGCTTTCCCTCTTCCATACCCTGTCATACTGTAAATCATTTATTCCTCCGGCAAATGATAGAATTATTTTCTACCCATTCTACAGCTACACTTCCCGAATTGTAAAGGGAGTAAATTCCAAAAGTTAATATATAAATTTTGACTTAACTATATCATCTCCTTTATTATCTTAAACTGATGAACAGCCTTACAGCATACGCGCTCGGACCCCTTCTGAACAAGCGCCTTAAAAACTGCGTGATAAAGGGAGTCTATCAATATCCAAACCTTGTTACAATATCACTTTCGGGGGGATGGCATTCATTCCTGCATATTTTTCATTCGGGGTTTGAACCCGAGCTTGTTCCTTCCAATTCACTTATAGCAAATATTCAATACTCTGTTCCCATATTCCAGCAAGCGACCGATAACAAAATAATCGATGTAAAAACGCTGGGAACCGACAGGATCATTCTGATTACAATAAGATCATCGGAGAGCTGGAGCGGCGATATAAATTATATATTGAGGTTCGATTTCATACCTTCAAACTCACCTGTCACTCTTTTCAACGGGGAAACCGGCGGAGTGATATCCACCGTAAATTCATCAAGATCAAATGCTCCAACCTCGCCACATAACATCCCCCCCGCCCGCCCCTTTTCACTCCTGTCCCTGCCGAATGAGAAACCTTCCGATTTCCTTGCAACAGGGGGGGTATCTCAAGAAAGCCCGGATAAATCTCAGAATCTTGTTGTAAAACTCTTTAACTCAATAAGCGGACTCGACCCTCTTCTTGCCGAAGCTATCGTGACTGAAAATAACGGCAACCCTGATTCTATATGGATTATGGCGCATAAAATAAGCGAGAAATTAAAGAAGGATCAATTCAAATGGCATATCTATCAATTATCTGAAAGCGACAATATAAAGAGCGCCATCTACCCCCTTTCGTTACCGGTCGGCAATGAGATCGCGCGGACAGAAAGTTATTCAGAAGCAATGCGCCTTCATACAGAGCTGAGCATACTTCCCTTATTCATTCAAGAGCTGAGGCAAAAGGCTGCTAAAGCCAAAAGAAAAGAGTTAAAACGCCTGAAGCGTCTAAGCGGAAACCTCTCAAAGGACTTGGATAAAGCCAGCCGACATGAAGAATTCAGTCTTTATGGAAATCTTCTCTCGACACATTATAATCGCATAAAAAAGGGTATGAAAAAGATAACTCTCCCCGATTTCTCGGGAACAAAAGAAATTACGATCCCACTTGACAGCGCCCTTGAGCCCAAGCAGAATGTTCAACATTATTTCAAGAAAGCAAAAAAGGGGAAAAAGGGACTGAAGAAGATTACCAACAGACTCAAACCGGTCGAAGAAAGGTCAGCTCAGCTCTCGGATTCACTGGAGGAATTGCTGCGGCTGACAACCCCCGATGAACTCTTAAAATTGATTCCTTCACAAAAGGATTCCTCTTTTCCCCGAAAGGGAAGATCCCCGGAACGATTTAAACAATTTGTACTTAATAAACATTACACCGTTTATGTGGGGAGAAGCGCGAAGGAAAACGACCTTTTAACTCACAAGTTCGCTTCAAGGCAGGACTTGTGGTTTCACGCGAAAGGAGTGTCCGGGTCACACGTTATACTTAAGGGCGCGAACAAATCCACCCCACCGGATATATTGAAAACAGCGGCTTCTATTGCAGCTTATTACAGCAAATCCCGACACTCCAAAATAGCGCCGGTAACCTGCACTGAAAAGAAATACGTTAGTAAACCCAGGAAATCCCCTCCGGGTACCGCATCTATTCAACGTGAAACAGTTTTCTTCGTAAACCCCTCTATACCGTCTTCGGATTGACTCAACGGTCAACAAACCGGA
>DAOWMJ010000034.1 GCA_030643145.1 Candidatus Latescibacterota bacterium
GATCGATTCTTTTCCGAGTTGCCGGCTGCCTCATAAATTTTTCTCGTGAAATTCAGATACGAATCCGCTTCCTCCAAAGATCCCCTCCTGGCCAGAATGGAGGCAAGATTCGATGAAGCCTTTGCGGCGCTATACACTTGATCCCTTCTTAGCGAAAGCTTGTAAACAGTTCTAAGAAGTCTAACAGCACTGGAGTATTCCCCACTATATTTGTATATCAGCGCTCTGTTCACCCAAAGACCCAATGGGTATTCGTCTTCATCCAGAGAATAGAATACTCTCAAAGACTGACGTAGATAAGATAGAGACAGATCAAGTTTTCCCTGTACAAGATATATCCGTGATAGTACTAACGCCGCCCAGGCTCCTGCCCTGGTACGCGCGCCGTTATCTTTCCCTAATAAAGAAATAAGGGATTCGACAACATTCCCCCTGCCATCCAGGAACCGGCGATACCGTTTTCCCATATCCGGAGGAATAATCATCTCAGGTCCCCCTGTTTGGAAATTGATATTCCGGTTTATTTAGCTTCGCTAATTATACCATATCCCGGCTGGAAAAAGCAAATCGCTCTGACTATCGGTTTAGAAAATGGGAAGGAAACCCGTCATATTTGGGCGCTGAACGAAGCCGCTCGCGGCATTTCCATCTTATCCCTCTTCGTTTCGCACCTTCCGGTATATATAAAAAGATAAAAACACAACCGCGAAACAGAGATAGCCAAAGGCGTATTTGCCGCCGGCATTCCACCCAAATACACTTACCGTTTCATTTCCAACAAATTTAAAAGCATGAATGACGCCGAAGAACGCGAGAAACATCCCGGCAAGAGACCAAATGCACGCCTTTATAAAATCCTTTTCTATCAGAAAGACACTTATTGCCGCGAGAATCATAGAAGAAAATACAAACCCCTTCTCAAGCGCCATAAGTCCCATCGCGCCGTTTATTGGAATACCTGCCGCCGCCTGCTCCGCCAGTGTCGTACCAGCTCCCATATATCCCTGTTTGAGAATATTTACACCCCACGCGGCGAACGCGGGGAAAAGGCCTACAACTACAGCGGGGGCATGACTTCTTGGAGTGGCTTGAAAGGCTTGGGCCGCGATAGTAATTCCTATCCACAAAACAATCGCTATACCAGCCTCCATCGGAATTATTGAATGAATAAATCCAATGCAGCCCGCCATAGTAATAATTAAAAAGAATATTCCGTTGAGAACGGAATACCCGGTTCTCGCGCCCAATCCCTTCCACCCGGGATGCCCAATATAAATTGTCGTAGGGAAACAGGAACCGAAAAGGGCCGCGATAAGCGTACCAATGCCATCAACGGCAAGAGCCGGTTTGGTCTCATACCTGTCACCGGCCGCTTCGGCGCTTTCAAGATTTTGTATAGAACCAAAGACATTAAAAAAAGCCATGGGGATAATAATCGAAAGATACTTGTAAAGATACGGACTTTTTATAACTTCGAATAACCCCGCACCTGTAAATTTTGGACCATTAAATCCAATTCGGGAAAACGCGTTCACCATATCGCCAGAATCCATTATTCCGAATACCCACGCCAGAATAGTGCCCGTTAGCAAGGCAACCATTCCCCCGGGAAGTCCAAAAGGAAATCTCACCTTTGAAAAATACTGAATCAAAATGATAGCCAGGGGCAACATGGCAATAAGGGGATATTCAAATGTCTGAAGAGCAAAATCCATGGAAATAAATGTTATAGCTATACCGGCCAGAGTAGAAAGAAGGGCCGCCCGTGGGGTAATCCTCCTTAATTTATCCATAAAGAATGCCGATCCAAATTCTATAACACCACTCAAAAAACAGGCGAGAAGCCCAACCTTCCACGCAATCTCATAGCTTCCCGTTTCCCTGTAAACGGGGCCCATTATAAATATAAGGTATGCGAACAAGCTAACTGTGTTAATCCCGTATGGAAGAGCCGTCACATCACGGCGTTTCTCCTTTTGCGCGAGTTTCCTTGCCTGCCAGGAATAAAAAAGGTTTCCGAAAACAAGAGAAAGGGCCACGCCAGGCAATATACGCGTAAAAACGAATTCAGCCGGAATCCCGGCAATAATCGGACAAAGAGAAATAATCAGAAGAAATTGAATCAGGTTATCTATCGCCAGGCCGAAGAATCCATCAATATCGCGTTTTACAACCCATGGATATATATTCTTATTCATCTTTCCTCCTTCAGCCCTGTGTATAATCCATTTAGAAATCAAAATTAAAAACAAAACCCGATTAACGATTGCGCTGCAAGCTGAAACCAGTCAATTCCAATCGTCAACATTCAGGAACCGTACCCGGATCAACATTATATTCTATCTTTGTTAACTGATTCTACACTTTCAATTAAAGTTATTACAATGATTATCAAAATATTCCTGTAACTTAACCTTTATTTCTAAGGGGGGGGGTTTTCATGAGCCCAGAGGTCATCCAAAGATCGCTTATTCCAATAATTTGGAACACATCAACAATTTTTACGCTCTTTATAGATTAACCTGGGATGATCGAAGCAAAGTTTCGAATAATCAATTCTATTAGCGGTGTTGTAAAATAAACGCTATGAAACCGCGGTTAATTCTTAAAACTTGCTATCGCTTCTTCTTCAGAGTCATAGACATCAAATATCATATTAAGGCGAGTTACCTGTAAAATTCCGAGAATCCTGTCATTCGGCTTACAGAGTTTTATCACTCCGCCATCTTTGGCAAGGTGCGATCTGGCGGATACAAGAATTCCAAGACCCGTACTTGATATCCATTTAATTTTCGAGAGATTTATTACGATATCCAGTTTCTTTTCAGCAGCAAGCTCTTTAACAATATCAACGATCTCCAGATTTTTCGGCCCGCCATGCATCTCACCCGCAAGAACAAGAACAACAACTCCATCCTTTTCGCTTTTTTTTATTTTCATAACAACTCCCTTTTAGAAATAATCAATATTATTTAAAATCCTCAATAGCGTCTTCAACATTATTAAATTCTTTAAAAACGGTGGGGGTCAGCCCACATGTCCGAAGAACTACTTTCACTCTATCTGTAATCCCAACAAGATTTATATATCCTTCATTCCTTCGAACAGAAGCATAGGAAGCTATTAAAACCCCGGCGCCCAGAGAATTAATCCATTTAACCTCTGTTATGTCAAAAATGAAATTTATCTTTCCCTCAGTGAGAGTATTTTTGACAAGTTCCTGTAACTCCTGAGATTTAGGGCCTCCATCAATTTGGCCCTTTAATTCAACAATTACTACATCGTTTTCCTGCCTAGTATTGATGGTCAACATATTACTCTCCTCGATTCAGACAACTCTATCTTTCTTAAAGGCAACTGAATAATACAACAGGGCATTACTATATACTAACATAAAATTTCAGTTCGTAATATTATCACTACCCCTCGAGGGTGTCCAGAACTAATTCGCCGTCATTTTTCTCTCGAAGAAACAGACGCTCTGATTCTGTGCATAAACGCCTTTTTGACTAACGGATTTTTCAATGTTTCTTCACTTTCGATAGCGAGAACGGGAAAAATATCTTTTACTGCTTTCACAAAAAACCCGTCCCCAAAGGCAACCGGAATGTCATCATCCGGATTATTAAATATTTTTGTTCCGCCGATTCCGCAGGACGGAGACTTGCTCTTCATTATAAAACCATCGGGAGGGGGAATAGATTGAAGAAAATTCAAAGAAAATTTTATCATATCCGAGGTTAAATCCATTCCAGTAGAGGGTTGAACAAGCCTGGTCTTTCTATTAAAAAAAACTACGCGAATGGGATCTCTTGGGATGCTTAAACCCATTTCAACTTCTGGGCAAACGAGGATTGGATTCACCTCCGAAACAATATCTCTGACAGTGGCTGATTCAACTCCCGAAGCGTCATATCTGCATTTTTCAAATCCAAGACATTTGCTTATAACAATTCTTGGGTTCGAATTTTTCCGCAAATCAGTCACTCCATCTTCTACTGCTGTTTTGTTAATCATAAAAGAAAAAGACAATTATTCTAAACAGACCTTGCCATCCCCCTGAACAACGCTCCCAACACGGAAAGGATCCCAGCGAAGTCCCTCAACCCGGGGTATCTTCTCTTCATCCTTCGCCGGAATAATCACTATCATTCCAATTCCCATATTAAAAACCCTGAACATTTCATTCTTCGAGACTTTACCCCGCCGTCCTAAATACTCAAAAACAGCGGGAATATCCCAGGAAGTGGTATCTATTTCAACCGAAACATTTTCCGGCAATATCCTCGGGATATTGTCAATTATACCGCCACCTGTTATATGAACCAATCCATTAATAGTTACATGTTTGGACAAGATCTGAAATTCATTCAGATAGCTGCGGTGAATTTCAAGAAGTTCATCCACCACCTTCTTCCCCGTTCCCGGCAGAATATCATCCAGCCCCAACTTCTCATCTTCAAAAATAATCCTCCTGGCCAGAGAATACCCATTTGTATGAAGGCCACTGGAGGGAAACGCCCAAATGACATCTCCGGACTTAATCATGCTTCCATCGATTATGTCCGACTTCTCAACAATCCCTACTATAGATCCCGCCAAATCATATTCCTCATCAATATAAAACCCGGGCATCTCAGCTGTTTCCCCGCCAATCAACGCGCAACCGTTACTTTTGCACCCTCTGGCAAATCCCGATATAACATCAGTCATAATCCCGGGGTTCAGTTTACCGCATCCAAAATAATCAAGAAAAAAGAGGGGGATCGCGCCCTGAACAAGAATATCGTTAACACAATGATTTACTAGATCTTCTCCCACAGTGTTATGCCTCCCCGATAGAAAGGCCACTTTCAGTTTAGTCCCTACACCATCCACACTTGATACAAGAACAGGTTCAGAGTACTCATCCGGTATCTTAAACAAACCTCCGAAATTACCTGTCTCCGAAAGAACATTATTGCTCCATGTATTCTTTATCATGCCGCTGACATTCTTTAGCGCCCTACCCGCGGCATCTATATCAACACCTGACTCTTCATACTTAGAATTCAACCGCCAACCCTCCCATATTAATGATAAACAACATATCCCCGTATGGCGATTGAACGGCATTGCGACTCCAACAAAACAAGTACCAATCACCATATGTGAGCGCTGCCAAGGGGCAACATTACATTATTTTAGTATACTCAACTACCCTCAGGATACCAGAGCAAATATATATTATTCTTGAAATAGCAGTGCTCTTTCATTCCATATAATTTTTATTGGGGCAGAATTAGACTTGTACCTTATCGCGAGACAGATGGGTCGTTTCTGTAATCGTGTCGGATTCAGCAAGCACCGGGAAATCCCCATTATTGTACAAATGAAGGACAAGATCGGCAATATCCCTTTGAAACTGAGTTCCCTTATTTGTTTCCAGCTCTTCTAAAACTTTTTTAATCGGCAAAGCCTTTCTGTATGGACGATCCGAGGTCATTGCGTCAAAAGCATCGACAACATTCAGGATATGCGCCCCCATTGGAATTTCATCCTCTTTAAGGCCACGGGGATAGCCCTTGCCATCGGGACGCTCGTGGTGACATCGAATAATTTGAGCGGCTTTCTTTAAAAATTTCAACTCTTCGACTATATCAGCGCCAATGTCAGAATGAGAACGAAGCGAATCCCAGTCATCTTCGGTCAGAGGTCCAACCTTGTGGAGAATTTCATTATTGACAGCTATTTTCCCTACATCATGGAGCAGAGCGGCATACTGAAGCGTTTCAATTTCTTTCGATGACCAATTCATCCGTTCGGCTATTCTCAGAGCATACGTTGACACCCTCGAAGAATGCCCGTGAGTGTAAGCGTCTGACGCATCAATAGCGGAAGTCAGGGCGGTTACAGTTTCAATATTTGTTTCCCTCATATCCAGATAGAGCTGGAAAGAATAGCGAGCAAGAAAAAGAGGAATGATAAAGAGAGCTATAGTCCATTCTCCAACATTCGAATAGAGAAGCGCTATTACGGCTCCGATCGGAAGAAAGGCGAAAATATGAAAGAAATACCACATATAATTCTGTTTCCAGACATAAAATGGGTTTTTCCCGCTATCAAACGCTATTACAAATGATATCGCCCATGTGTTTACCAAATAATATACTATTCCGGCCGCCAGAAGAGGTATTAGAAAAATTGGAGAATCAGGAGCGCCCAGGTTACCAAAAACTTTGTAAACATAACCGGAAATGCCAACAGTAATCACCAAGAGTGGTATATTAAATGCCAATTTTTTGATCGGTTTACGTTGTAAAACACCCTCCGTAAAGAATATTGCGATTGCCTCAACTACAACCATCACAGCAGGGCCAAACAGTATAATCCCCGCGAAATCAATAGTAGATGACGTTGAAATAGATGATCCGCCGCTTGGTAACGGTACCTGGACAAAATCGGCAATAATAATCAAAACCACAAAGAGGAATATATCTCCCCAGTGCCCATGTGGTAATCCCCCAACAAAATAGACAAAAGCGGCTGCTCCAGCTATAATGAAAGCAACGTAGTATACCCTGAATGCCAAACGAGTTTTATCAGTTCTGATACTCAAGATTCTCCTGAAAAACCACGGTTATTACCACAATTACCCCTCCGATATAACTCTATAGAAATCAAACGCACTTTCCATGCCAATCTATAACATATCAAAACAAAATTCTTAAGAACCTGTTCCGGCTAATCGGTCATGAATCGGTAATAACACAAGTCTTCAATTCGGAAGTGACATCTATCTTATCCAGTAGTGGATCGGCTTACGTGATTTCCACCTGCCAAAAGGCCTGTTTACAGCATCCAGAACGGCGAGCGCGGAAGCTTCATTACCACCATCCCTTTGAACAAAAGCGGTCCCGGACAAATAGGTTACCTTGCGGCCATCCACTATTTGAACAGAAGCAACGATGGCCTCCCGTTCTGATATTTTGACCTGCTCAATACCAGACAAACATAAATTAAAATCCTCGTCAATCAATTTGATAATAGCATCAAGCGTAGCCTTGGCAACAACCTTGTAAAAAGGCCTGTTTTTTCTGAATGCTTCAGAATAACCGGAAACCCGCAGGGCGTTTTTTTCAAGCAGAACTTCAACTTTTACTTTGTTTTCATCGAGCCGCACCTCAAGCCCTTTAAAGCGTATTCTTACATCTTCTTCCAGTAACTCAAGTTTTCCTTCACTCTCCCCTGAAGAAGAATCCCCGGATTCAGTGTCATCTATTTCCCGTATTTCGGATATTTTACTTTCAACCATATCATCCATCTCAAGATTCTCATCGTTAATAACGCCTTCTGTCTCCTTATTATCAGGCTCATTAAAATCAATATTATTTTCCCCGAAAGAACTTATTATTACTACACCTATTTTCCTATGATCAATATTGAGCCCCAATTTTGTACTCAAAGACATCTCAACATCCCTGGCGACAAGTTTTGGCGGCCTCTCCGTGGCGGCAACGACATGAATTTCATCTATTCCACCCTCTTCATCAGTAGAAATACGGCACGATTGGACATCATCGAGACGCATTATAAGCTCTTCAGCGCGTTTAACTGTTTCCCCTTTTGAAAAATCTGAAAACACAAATATTCCTTTTCCAGTGACGATTGAATCGAAAATTAAAACTCACCGTCTCAAATTCGCCGGCACACTACCACAGATCAGCGCAACACTTAATCCATTATATCACAAAATGTTATAAAATCCAAGTTAATACAAACTCCAAACGCATAATGCCTAAATTTTCTCTTTATCAACGCGTACTAGATCAACCATTCTGTTGAAACGCTCTTTAATTATATCGAGAGTAAGATTCCGGATATTCTCGACTGAAAAGCTCTCACATGTAAAACTCGCTAAAACTGTGCCATAAATCATCGCACGGCGCAGATTTTTCATTTTTACATCTCCGGCTGCCGCTAAAGACCCAAAAAATCCACCCGCGAAACTATCTCCTGCTCCTGTTGGATCAAGCAAATTATCAAGGGGATAAGCGGGAGTAATGAAAAGGGAATCTTTCGTCAACAGAAAAGCTCCATGCTCTCCTTTTTTTACAATAACTATTTCAGGACCCATCTTTAAAATTTCACGAGCGGCGCTGATCAAGTCTGTCTCGCCACTCAACTGACGAACCTCACTATCATTTATAAACAAGAGATTAACCCTTTCAAGCACTCCGGCAAGAACCTTCGGTTTCCCTTCTATCCAAAAATTCATTGTATCACACCCCACAAAGGGATCATTCTCACACTGATCAAGAAGATCCATCTGCAACTCGGGATCAATGTTAGCGAGAAAAACCCATTTACTTCTTTCCCACCCCTCTGGAAGTACCGGTTTAAAATTTTCAAAAACATTCAGATCGGTTACAAGTGTTTCCCGCTCATTCGGATCTGTTCCATATCTCCCTTTCCAGAAAAATGTCTTGTCCCCATTGACAATCTCAAGTCCACCGATATCAATATTCTTTCTATCGAGAATATCTATATATTCCTGCGTGAAATCTTCTCCAACAACACCAACAAGCCTCACAGGTGATTGATAACTCGCGGCCAAAGAGGCGTATACTGCCGAACCGCCAAGGGCTTTCTCCACTTGCCTATCCGGAGTTTCAATGGAATCAAAAGCAACCGAACCAACAATTACTACACTCATCGCGTCTCCTTTATTAAAAATTCTAAATAATTGTTAATCCAAATCACTGACTTATACCTTATTATCGAAGTTATCCTGATCTATTTTCTCCAAATCAGGACTCATTAAAACAATCTGGATCAGAGGTTGAATCGGAAATCAAAATTCGTCAGCGCCAATTATTAATATACAAGCGCTGGATGCGGATAAGCAACTTCATTACTTACATTTCCCGCGGAGCTGAAACTCCGATCAATCTAAGTGATTCAGCAAGAACAATTCTTGTTGCCTCTGCGAGCAAAAGCCGAGCCTGGCTTAAGCGGCTGTTATCTGAAACAATCCTGCAGATATGATAAAAATGATGAAAAGAAGAGGCAATTTCCTGTACATAGGTAGTCAAACGATTGGGATCATTCATTAAAACAGCGCCCTCGACAAGTTGCGGAAACACAACAAGTTTGCGGATCAAATCGATCTCCTCCGGTTCTTCAAGCAACCTTACACACTCCCAATTTTCAGGAAATTCCACATTATTTTCTGACGCGAAAGATATCACACTGGAAATTCTGGCATGAGCGTATTGAACATAATAGACCGGATTTTCATCAGATTTCTTTCTGGCCAGCGACAAATTAAAATCGATATGCGCGTGATTCTTTCTCATCAGAAAAAAGAATTTAGCCGCATCCCGGCCAACATCAGAAACAAGCTCGTTAAGAGTAATATATTCACCCCCGCGCTTTGACATACTTATTTCTTTTCCATTTTCTATAAGACGAACCCATTGGACAGTAAGAATTTCAAGCCAGTCCTTATCCCCTCCAAACAAAGTAGAAGCTGCTTTCAATCTTTTCAAGTGTCCGTGATGATCAGGTCCGAATATATCAATTACGCGATCGTATCCGCGTCTTAACTTGTTTAGATGATAAGCAGCGTCGGCAAGAAAATAGGTTGGACTTTTATCCCCGCGAATCACAACTCTGTCCTTTTCATCTCCAAAATCGCTTGAACGAAACCACAAAGCGCCATCATTCTCAAAAATTACATCCTTTTCTTTCATAATTTCAAGGAGCTGGTCAATTTCTCCATTTGAACGATGCAGCGCCGATTCCCTGAAAAAAAGATCAAAAGAAATGCCAAAAAACTCCAGGTCTTTTTTTATTAATTCTATCATCTTCTCAAGAGCAAACCCGGTGAATTCATTAACTCCCTTGTTAGTTTCAAGGCGCACCCACTCCTCCCCTTTACCAATGGGAATTTGCTTGGCTATATCGATCAAATATTCTCCGGGATACCCATCTTCAGGGAAATCAATTTCCTCCCCGCGGCTTTGTCTGAAGCGCGCCATAAGAGAAACCCCCAGCTTTTTAACCTGGCTTCCTACATCGTTAAAATAATATTCAGATTCAACATCATATCCAGCTTTCCTGTAAAGGTTAACAAGGGCGTTCCCTACAGCGGCAGCTCGCGCGGAAACAAGCACAAGAGGTCCGGTTGGATTAGCCGAAACAAATTCTATCTGGATTCTTTTTCCCCTCCCAATATCCAGGTCGCCATAAGACTCTTTTGCTCTATTGATTTCCAGAACCTGATTCGTCAGATGTTTTACTGAAAAGAAAAAATTTATGAATCCCGGACCGGCTATTTCAATCCTGTCGACAAAATCTGTGTCAAATGAAATTTTATCAACAATCCTCTCGGCGAGTTTACGGGGATTACTTCTTGTCTTTACAGCGGTTAGCATAGCAATGTTACTGCTTAAATCACCATTTGAAAGATCTTTCGGACGTTCAAGCTGAATTTCGTTTCTTTCTATTTCCAGCCCAATTTCCCCGGCTGAATTAAAAAGTGTTTCTCTTACTCTTTCAATAACCCTTCCATCCTCACACCCTCTTTTCTCAACCATCCGGATATTCCTCTCTGGGAGCGTCACCCCAAAACTTCTCAAGAGCGTAGAAAACTCTCGCGTCCGGTTGAAAAATATGAAGAACAATATTGAAACAATCTATCAAAATCCATTGCGAGGACTGATATCCCTCAACCCTGAATGGCAACCCCTTTTTCTTCAGTTCATCTATGACAACGTCCGCGGCAACACGCCCCTGAACACTGCTGGAAACAGAACAGATAACGAAATAATCAGCGATACTCGATATCTTCTTCATATTAAGAAGGACTATATCATCCGCCTTCTTCTGCCATATCAGCTTGACAATTCTTTTGGCAAGCCTCTTCGGTGCGATCTTTTTCAATTAACTCCAAACCCCCCTTATTTTTTTTCCGCAAGACGGACAAGAACCGGAATCTATGAGATTCATGGCAGAATAACCTTTACGTTCAATTACCACCCTGCCACACTCCGGGCAATAAGTATTTTCAGTGCCCTCAATGAATATATTACCAATATAAACATAATCAAGGTATCTTCTCCCGATTTCATGGGCTTTCTCCAGAATTTCAGCAGAAGTAGGAGGTCTGTCATTCATCCTGTAATGAGGAAAAAAACGGGAAAAATGCAGAGGTATTTCCCTTGATACCCCCGAAAGCCATTTGACCATTTCTTCAATTTCTTCAAGACTGTCATTTAATCCCGGTATCAGCAAATTGGTCACCTCAATATGCGATGCGGCTGAAGCGATTTCAATAAACCTTTTTACAGACTCTACTTCTCCCCCACAATATTTCCTATAAAAATTGTTATTGAAACTCTTCAGGTCAATATTGAACCCGTCAACCATAGGAGCTATCCGCAACGCGGGCTCCTCTTTGATATAGCCGTTTGTAACAAGTACGGATTTCAACCCCGCTTCTTTCATTAAAGGCAAAACATCCATAAGGTATTCAAACCAGACAAGAGGTTCTGTATAAGTAAAAGCAATCCCCACTGAATTTTCCTTTTCAGCAAACTCAATAAGTTCCCGGGGGGAAATGTGTCTGGTAGGTACCTGCTCTTGAGAGATATTCCAGTTTTGACAATTCTTGCAGGTAAAGGTGCATCCATTAGGTCCTATTGATACTATCTGAGTCCCCGGCATAAAATGAAAGAGAGGTTTCTTCTCAATCGGATCCAGATTAACAGTCACTGTTCTCCCGTAAGAAAGGGCGTAAAGTTTGCCTCCCCTGTTTTCTCTAACTCTGCACATACCCGCTTTACCCTCACCTATCACACACTCATGCGGACACAGATGACACTTCACAACATTTTTTTCGAGTTTTGAATAATATAACGCTTCTTTGTTCTCCATAATCTTCTCCCGGAAAGAATCGGTAAAATATTTCCGCCGCGATTAACCGGAATACGGGATAATTCTTTCCACTATATAATCAGCAGCGTAACATAAAAGCTCTGTTTCAGGGGAGGGTGATAAAGCATTTAGAAAAGTTTTTGCTTTCTCTCCGAAATCTCTAGCCTTCTCAATCGAATATTCTACTCCTCCATAATTCTTGATAAATAAAAGCATTTCGTCCCAACACCCCTCTTTATCAATACCTCCGCGCAATATATCGCTGATCCTTAACCTGATATTTTCGGGCGCGTTTTTATATGAAGTAATAAAGGGTAAAGTTACCTTTCCGCCGGAAAGGTCAGCCGCGACAGGTTTTCCCATATATTCTTCAGCAGCGAGGTAGTCAAAGAGATCATCCGTGATCTGGTAAGCCAACCCTATGTTCTCACCGAACATGGAATATTTATTTCTGTCACAGCCGCCATTTGGCCCCAATATAGCGCCGGATTCACAGGCTGCCGCGAAGAGAGAGGCCGTCTTCTTGTTTATCAGGTCCAGATAACTCTTCTCGCTGACATTTACATCTTTCTTATGTTGAAACTGTAACATTTCTCCTATACTCATTGCATTTGCAGCGTGTGCTAAAATAGACATTACCTCCCAGAGCCCCTCCTTGCTCAAAGATGAGAAGGCCCTGGAATATAAATAATCCCCCATAATAATAGCTATATTCTTGCCCCATTTTGAGCTAATCGTCGGCTGTCCCCGGCGAAA
>DAOWMJ010000180.1 GCA_030643145.1 Candidatus Latescibacterota bacterium
ATCCGCGATAACTCCAGCGCCATTCTTCTTGTAACAAAAGGTATATCCCAGCCGGCTGACATAAGAGCTGTTATAATGTCATGATCGAAACCCTCGGCGCGAAGCATACTAAAAAATCGCCGGCCGAAGAATTCATGTATTTCTTCTGAAAAGGAAGAATTTTTCCTGCCCGCTTCTTTACTCCCTATCCCCTCATAGAGAGAAAGACTCATATCTATAGCTTCCGGCAGCGAAACCTCCATTTCCCTTGTAATCATAAGCCGTAAAACCCCCATTGCCTGTCTGCGCAGGGCATAGGGGTCAACAGATCCTGTAGGTTCAAAACCAAGGATGTACACCCCGGAAATATTATCTAGTTTATCGGCGCTCGAAAGAATAACACCCGCCTCCCCCACCGGCAAATCATCTCCGGCGAAGCGCGGGAGGTGATGTTCATATATTGCTTCCGCTACAGCCTCATCCTCTCCGGAAACCCTCGCGTATTCTCTTCCCATATACCCCTGAAGCAATGTAAATTCTTTCCCGTCCCTAACCATTTCACTCGCGAGGTCTGCCTTTGCAAGTTTCGCGGCCTTCGAGATTGTAGTAGAAAGCCTGTCATTCCCAACATTCCACCTCCCCTTCAGCCACAGAGAAAGTTTTTCCATTCTCCGCGATTTGTCAGAGAGGGTCCCCATCCCCTCCATCCAAACAATATTGTCAAGCTTCTCCGCCATTGCTGAAAGGGTTATGGAACTATCTTCTGCGAAATAAAACTCGGCGTCGGCGAGTCGCGCCTGGAGTACTCTTTCATAACCTCTGGTTATCTCTCTTCTGTTCTTTCTAATACCATCGGCAAAAGCAATAAAAAAGGGCTTGAGTTTTCCCCTTTTATCTTCAACTGAAAAATATCTCTGGTGACTCTTTAAGGCGGTAACAATTACCCGGCGCGGTAATTTCAGAAAAGTGTCTCTAAACCCTCCGGTAAAGGAAACAGGGGATTCAAGGAGATTAGCAACGATGGCAACAAGTTTATCGTCGGGTATAACCCTCCCTCCAAGTTTTTCAGCCTCACGGCGCAGCGCCTTGATGACGCTCGCTCTTCTCTTCACGGGATCAAGGACAATACTATTTTCTTTCATCAAAGAAAAATACTCGTCTATACCGGCGATTTCAGTGTACTTTTCAAAAAAGGGACGGATTCTGGTCTTTTTTCCCGATGAAACCAAACCGATTCTGAATTTGAATTGTTTCTTTCCAAAAAAAGACAATGTCCACCTGATCGGCCTGGCAAAACGAAGATCGCTGCCGTCCCAGCGCATCATTCTTGGGAACCTTATCCCAGTTATCCATAGGGGCACTATTTCCTTGAGTATATCTTCGGTCTTTCTTCCCGGAATACTCTTTACAACCGCGAGATATTCTCCCCTCTTCCTATGCACTCGCTTAAGGCTCCCGACAGAAACGCCCTGAGATTCAGCGAATCCGAAAGCAGCTTTTGTATAATCGCCCTGTTCAGATACGGCGGCTGAAACGGGCGGGCCGGTAATCTCTTCTTCAACAGCTTTCTGTTTGCAGGCAAGACCGTCTATATGAATAATCAGTCTGTTCGGAGTCCCGAGAACTGAAATGGAATTAAATTCAATCCGTTCATTTTCAAGCCCGGCGGTACACCCCTCCTCCAGCTGCTCAAGGGCAAGGTCCAGATAACCGCTGGGCAGATTCTCACAACCTATTTCCACTAAAAAATTCTTTCTCATATATTCTCCTTTTTCCACCCCGCGTCGATTTATCATGCTTTTTAAAAAATAATTTCTCCTTCAGACGCCGGCCTTCTTCGTACGCCTGGGTATATAACACATTAAAACGGACAGGTCTCTTCGCCGCTCAATCAGTTTTCTGCCGTCCAAGAAGGGGAAATCCAGCCACTTCCCTCGCCGCTACATACTTTGCCGCCACTTCTCTCGCGAGATCTCGTATTTTCGCAATATAGCTGGTTCTCTCCGACACGCTCACGGCACCTCTGGCGTCAAGTATATTGAAAATGTGTGAACACTTAACAACATAGTCATAAGACGGAAAGATCAATCCTTCCTTCAGCATCGCTCGCGCCTCTTCATAGTAACTATTAAAGATTTTGAAATTCATGGAAATATCAGCCTTTTCAAAGTTAAAAGCGCTAAAATCCTTTTCGAACTGATAGTAGATATCACCCCATTTTATACCCGACCCCCATTCTATCTCCATAATATTATCGACTCCCTGTATATACATACAGATTCTCTCAAGCCCGTAGGTTATCTCCGTCGATACGGGATTAAGCTCTAATCCCCCCGCCTGCTGAAAATAAGTAAATTGTGTAATCTCCATTCCATCAAGCCAGACTTCCCACCCAAGCCCTGATGCTCCAAGGGTTGGCGCTTCCCAATCATCTTCAATAAATCTGATATCATGGCGGGAAGGGTCAATACCGATCGCCTCGAGGCTTTCCATAAAGTACGGAACAACATTACCGGGAGATGGTTTGAGTATTACCTGAAACTGATTGAATTGCTGAACTCTGTTGGGATTCTCGCCATATCTACCATCTTTAGGCCTTCTTGAGGGTTCAAGATATGCGGCTTTCCAGGGCTCCGGTCCCAGAACTCTTAAGAATGTCGCAGGATTCATCGTTCCCGCTCCAACTTCGGAATTATGAGAGGTAACAAGCAAACACCCCTTATCGACCCAGAAGTGCTCCAGAGCAAGCACAAGTTGCTGAAAGGTCACTTCAATTCACCCCCTTAAGCAAACCAAGAGAGGAAGGAAGTTTGTATCCCTCGACATGCGCCCGGAAAATTTCATGAAGAAACCGTCCGATCTCTCTCCGGTCTTTTCTATCAAGTCTTAAGTCAACAATATCATTCATCGGCCTGTTTTCCATATCGATCAATATCGAGGACGCGGAAACTGAAATCAAAATCATACCTTCTGTAACACATTTTTCGCACCTAGCGCACCAGCTTGAACTATTTATACCGAACCCCTCTCCGGCCAGGGTCTTTCCGCATTTGTCACACTTCAATATCGAAGGGAAAAACCCGATAAGTTTGAGCAGCTTGGTTTCAAAAGTGAAAAAAGCAGCCCAGGGATCATCCACAAGCGGCAGCAGAGCAAAAAAGGTTTCAATAAGATTGAATATCCCTTCATCTGTTTCCTGTTCTATAACAGAGCGATCCACCAATTCAAGCGCTGCCTGAAAAATGGACAATCTCTTTAAATCTTTGCCGACATCACTAAAAGATGAGCGGCAATCTATCTCTTTTAGAATTTGAAGATCTCTTCCAACATTGGAATAAAAAACAATTTCACAAATATTTCCAGTCATAAAACTGGCCGAAACTCCGCTTTTCTTCCGTTTGACTCCCTTCGCGAGCACCCTTATTTTTCCATGTTTTCTGGTCAGAAAAACCGCGATTATACTCGACTCACTGTAATCAAAGGTTTTTAAAACAACCGCGTAATCCTTGAGAATCATCCTTATTACCAACCCCCAAAGAAACCTTTAGCCCCCGATGAACCACTCGAGAAAAATAGTGGCAATACCAAGATAAAAAATAATCCCCACTATATCATTAAATGTAGTAATAAATGGTCCCGTTGCAAGAGCGGGATCAATATTGATTTTATTGAGCAATAGAGGAACCGATGTGCCGACAAGGGCCGCCCAGAAAACTACGGAAAAGAGGCATAGCCCCAACAGCGTTGCCAACTTATAATCCCTCAACCATATTACCACTACAATAAAAAGAATTGATCCGAGAAGTGTTCCATTCATAATAGAAACTTTCAATTCCCTGAATATCTTCCTGCCTGTCTCCGAGAGGCTGAACTCACCTGTAGCCAGTTCCCTGACAACTATAGCCGAGGACTGAATCCCAACATTTCCGCCCATAGCCGTAATTACGGGCACAAAAAAGGCGATAGAAAGAATTGTTTCAAGAGATTCACGAAACCCGCTTAGAACCATCGCCGAACCAATACCCCCAAAAAGAGCGACTATGAGCCAGGGTATTCTCGCCCTCGCAAGCATCAGAGGAGATTTCGTCCAGAATTCTTCATCGCCGGTTCCGACCATACGGGAAATATCCTCATTCGCCTCATCTTCTATTACGTCAATTATGTCATCAACCGTAATTCGCCCCAGGAGTTTCCCTTTTCCATCCACTACTGCGACACTGTAGAGATCATATCTGGAGAATATCGCCGCAACTTTCTCCTGATCCATTTCAACATTTACCTTTTCAATATCGGTATCCATCACTTCATCAACACGTTTTCCCGGATTCTCGATAATAAGACTTATAATCGGTATTACTCCAAGAAAAATCCCTTTTCTATCAACTACATATAGATTTTGTATGTTCTCTATCTCATCAATTTCA
>DAOWMJ010000220.1 GCA_030643145.1 Candidatus Latescibacterota bacterium
AGATGGTCTCAATAAATACGATGGGTATAAGGTGACTGTCGCGAGACACGATCCGGATGATGAAATGAGTCTTGCTTACAACCATATATTATCCCTATGCTACGATAGAAATGGCTTTCTCTGGATAGGGACTTTTCAAAGAGGACTCGAAAGGTATAACCCTTCGACTGAAGAATTTACCCATTTTATTTATAATCCCGCGGATACGGTATCTCTGAGCAATAATATGGTTAGGTGTATTGTTGAAGACAGCGCGGGCTTCATATGGGTAGGTACCGACAGAGGATTGAACATGTTTGATCGAAAGGCCGCTTCTTTCAAGCGGTACTTTTCTGATCAGGAGAATCCATATTCTTTGAGTTCCGATAAAATAACCTCGATTTGTGAAGATGGGCCGGCATCGATCTGGGTTGGTACGGATGGAGAGGGAGTAAACAAGTTTGACAAAAAAACCGGCAGATTTACCTGTTTCAGAAATATTCCCGGCGATGAGAGAAGTCTCAGCCATAATTCAATCACATCGATATTTATCGATTCAGCCGGAGTGATCTGGGTGGGGACAGATGAAGGAGGATTAAACAGATATTCCCGAAAAAATAATACTTTTACCCGTTTCATGGTTGAGGAGGGTGGTTCCAACAGCATTTGCCACAATTCGATCAAGTCAATTTTTGAGGACAACGACGGTTTTCTCTGGATAGGAACAGATGGGGGAGGAGTGGACAGGTTTGACCGGAGAAAGTTGAAGTTCAAAAACTTCAGAAACGATCCCAACGACCCTGCCAGCCTGAGTTACAATGAAATACACGCGATTTTTCAGGATCGTACAGGGGTTATCTGGCTCGGTACTTACGGAGGCGGGATCAACAAATTCGATTCGAAAAGAAAGCGGTTTTTTCATTATAAGCCTGAGGTTGGTGAACCGAACAGCTTGAGCCATGAAATAGTATGGAATTTTTATGAGGATAATTCGGGCATCTTCTGGATAGGCACTCACGGCGGGGGCTTAAACCGGTTTGACAGAGAGAAAAACCAATTTACTCACTATTACCATGATTCTGAAGATCCTTCGAGTTTGAGCAATGATATAGTAAGAGTTATTTATGAAGGGAGCGGGGGCGCGTTATGGATTGGCACGAACGGCGGCGGTCTCTGCAAGTTTGACAGGAAATCGGAGAAATTTTTCTGCTATCGTCATGACCCGTCCGACCCGGCAAGCATTAGCCATGATGAAATCAGGTCTATTTATGAAGACATACCGGGGGAGTTGTGGATAGGGACCAATGGGGGTGGAATCAACATATTTGACAGGGAGACCGGAAAATCAAAGCGGTATCTGTATGACCCGAATGATCCGGCGAGTCTCAGTAATAATTATGTGCGCGTTATTTATGAAGACAGCGACGGGATGTTATGGATCGGCACTCAGGGGGGAGGGTTAAATCTGTTGGACAGAAAGACAGGTTTGTTTACTCGTTATCTGAGCGACGCGGATGATCCGGAAAGTATTAACAGCGATTATATTTTTTCGATATACGAAGATAACAATGGTATGTTGTGGCTTTGTACCTGGGGTGGGGGTCTCAATAAATTTAATAAATATTCCGGGGAATTCAGAGCCTATACAAAAAAAGACGGACTTTCAAGCAATTCAGTATACGGGCTGTTGGAAGATGAGAAAGGCAATTTCTGGTTGAGTACCAACAACGGGCTTTCAAAATTTAATCCAAAAACGGGAACTTTCAAGAATTACAACTCGAGAGATGGACTGCAGAGTAATGAATTTAACGGAGGATCTTACTACAAGTCCAGAAGCGGTGAAATGTTTTTCGGGGGGATCAACGGCTTTAACTCTTTTTTCCCGGATGATATAGAAGATAATCCCTTTATGCCCAAAGTTGTAATAACTTCATTCAGAAAGCTAAACAAAGAAGTTGAATTGAACAGTCCCCTTGCTGAATTAGATAAACTGCTTCTTTCATACCGGGATTACAGCTTTTCGTTTGAATTTGCCGCTCTCGAGTACTCGGCTCCGGATAAAAACAGATACGCTTACAGGATGATCGGGCTTGACAACGAATGGATATATACTAACGCGGAAAGGCGTTTTGCTTATTTTACCACTCTTCCGCCGGGAAAATACCAATTTCAGGTTAAAGCTTCCAACAACGACGGGATATGGAATACGGAAGGGATTTCCGTTGATATAGTCATTACACCCCCATTCTGGCAGAGAGCATCTTTCAGAGTCGCTGTTTTTCTGTTTGTCGTGGCTCTGGCGGGGATATTATACAAAAGGAGACTGCGGAATGTGCGGTTGAAGACCGAACTGGACACCGCTCATAATGCCCAGATGTACATTATGCCCGACAAGGCGCCCGAACTGGATAGATTCGATATTAGTGGAATCTGTCTCCCCGCTTACGAAGTGGGAGGCGATTTTTTTGACTATATATGGCTGGATGAGAGTAAAAGCAGACTGGCGGTAGTGGTGGGGGATGTTTCCGGAAAAGCAATGCAGGCGGCTATGATAGCCGTTATGTCAGACGGAATGTTAAATACCACAGCTATCTTTGGATCGAGTTCATCCGCGGAAATAGCCGGATTTCTGAACGAAGCGATATACAGAAAGACTCCCGATACAATGTTTACCTGTTCCTGTCTCTCTATTCTGGATATTAACAGAAGAGAAATTGTTGTTACGAATGCCGGCATGAAAGCTCCGCTGCTAAAGAGCGAAGATTCTGTTTTTGTTCTCGACAGTATGGGGTATGGGTTCCCTCTGGGCGCCTTTCCGGAAAGCCGATATAATGAGGAAACAAGAAAGCTTGAATCCGGAAATGTTATGATCATTTTCTCTGATGGAGTAACGGAAGCCAGGAATAAAGCCGGCGACTTATTCGGGGACGAAAGGTTGATAGCGCTGCTCGGTTCGATTGACACACACAGGTTATCCTCCCTGGAGATACAGAACAGGATGCTCAACGTTCTGAACGAATTCAGGGAAAGCAGTCAGCAGGATGACGATATAACCCTAATTGTTATAAAAGCGCTTTGATACCCTTTCCTTAGAACAGAAAAATCTAATTTCTTATAGTGTTTCTTTGAATATATTGGATACTGCCTCGCGGCTGCAAAAATTTGAGAATGAGTTGACTCTGTTTTCTTATTATGGTAAGCATAAAATAATAGGGAGAAGAGATGACTCAAGCTTTTCAGGCCAGTAAACCAAGAAACAATCGGCTACTTTCGAATATTTTAACCTTTTATAAATATTGAAAGGATTTTATACGGAAACCGTATGAGAACATATTTATTTTGTGATATTTAAATAACACTTTACAACTAAAGGTGATAGGAATAAAATACCAAGGTGTTATATACGGACGAAATATCTAAAGAGCAGTATACCTGGAAACCGTATATACATAGATGGCGCGGACGCTTC
>DAOWMJ010000258.1 GCA_030643145.1 Candidatus Latescibacterota bacterium
ATAAGTATTCATTGTAACGGGTGGTTTAAACCGGAGGCTGGAGGATTTGAGACATTTTTCCTGGCGCCTGCCCGAAACGAAGAAGAGAGCCATCAGGCGGCACAGGAGAATGCTTCGATCAGGTTTGAGAACCCGGGGCTTGACGCTGAAAAGCTTGAAGAACTTGATTTTATTCTCTGGGATATGGTTCAAAACGAGTTTATAAACGAGAGCAGCAAGTTGGCTGAACTTATTCAGAAATCCCTTGACGATATGGTGAGTATCAGGAACAGGGGCGTAAGACAGGCGGGGTTGAGGGTGCTTCGGGGACTAAAAATGCCCGCTGTCCTTGTGGAAGTTGCTTTTCTTTCCAATCCGCGTGAGGAAAAACTTCTTCTCGATAATCGATTCAGAAAAAGGGTATGTGAGGGTATTGTTGAAGCTGTCCGAAGGTTTAGAGATAAAGATATGATTGTGGATTACCGGTAGAGTTTGGGCTCAGCTGTGGACAGAGAGTGTTACCGGAATGATGTTTTGTTGAAACGGCAGGTATAAAAAGTGATAAAAAACGACCTCGGGCGAAAAATCGTGTTTGTTCTGCTGACCTTTCTGATAATAGTTTTGGCGATAATAATAATTGTCCGGTGGATTGACTTAAAAGAAGAAGAGGGGCCTCGAGTTGTAAAGGAAGTCCCCGGTGAAATAAGGACAGTAACCCTCTTTTTCGCGAACAGCAGCGCCGATGGCCTGCTTTCGGAAACGAGAGACATTACAAGTGAGGGTGGATTGGAAAATGAAGTAAAACAGGTGATCGCGGCGCTTCTGTTAGGACCTGAAGATAAAAAAGGAGTTTCAGCTATTCCTGTTGGAACTGAAATTACCAGGGTGTTCCGTGTTGAGGATAAGAAGACTATTTATCTCGATTTCAGCAGGGCGCTGGTTTCGAATCATACAGGCGGGAGCGCCGGAGAGTATTATACGATAAAGACGATTCTTAAAACTATAGAAGTGAATTTTCCGCAGGTAGAGAAGGTGCAGTTTATCATTGCCGGATATCCTGTTAACACGATTGCCGGACATTACAAAGTGGACGCTCCTTTGAGTGTAAGAAAATGGCGTTAGAAATCAAATAAAATTAGTGTCCGCATATCCTGGAGAAAAATAAGTGAAAAGAGACGATAAAAGTTATAAGGGCATAGGAGTATTTGATTCAGGGATCGGCGGCCTTACTGTTGTACGCGCGTTAATGGAAAGACTGCCGGAGGAAAATATTGTTTATTTCGGCGACAGCGCGCGCGTTCCTTATGGAACAAAAAGTCCTGAAACGGTATTGAGGTTTGCCAGGGAAAATCTGAAATTTTTAAAATCGAGAAATATCAAATTGATAGTTGTCGCGTGCAATACAGTTTCAGCTGTAGCTCTTCCCGTTCTTAAGGCCGAAGAAAAGCTCCCGGTTACGGGTGTACTTCTCCCGGGCGCCCTCTCCGCGTCGAAGACAACCGAAAGCGGAAAGATAGCTGTTATTGGTACTACGGCGACGATTCATTCCGGGGCCTATGAGGAAGCCCTGCACGCGATAAATCAGGATTTAGAAATATTCAGCCAGGCCTGTCCCCTTTTCGTCTCACTCGCCGAGGAGGGCTGGTTGAATAACGATGTAACCCGGCTTACGGCAAGGAAATATCTTGAGCCTGTGATTGAATTCGGGGCGGACACCCTTGTTCTTGGTTGTACACACTATCCTTTGCTTAGAGAAGTGATTTCGGAAGTGATGGGGAAAGGAGTCGAACTGGTTGATTCCGCGAATGAATGCGCTATTGAGGTTGAAAAGATTCTTGAGAAAAACAATTTAAGAAAGATGACGGGCGATACAGGAGAAATAAGAGTGTTTATGAGTGATGTGCCTTATAAGTTTAAAGAAATCGGCGAAAGATTTCTGGGGAGATCTCTTGGCGAAGTAACAAAAATTCAGATTTAAATAATAAGAAAGAGGATTAAATGGCAAGGAATGACGGAAGAACAAGGAAAGATCAGTTAAGGCCCATAAGATTTAAAAAAAATTATATAAGAAGCGCTGGAAGCTCGGTGCTTGTTGAAATGGGGAATACCCGTGTTTTATGTGTGGCAACGGTTGAGAACAAGGTTCCCCCTTTTCTCCGTGGAACGGGGCAGGGATGGATTACAGCTGAATACGCGATGCTTCCACGGTCAAGCCCGGTGAGGATAACGCGGGAATCGAGAACAGGGCGGCTAAAGGGGAGAACACAGGAGATTCAGCGTTTGATTGGAAGATCTCTCAGGGCCGCGATAGATCTTGAAAAGATAGGGCCGAGAACAATAATTATTGACTGTGATGTAATAGAAGCGGATGGCGGAACGAGGACAGCTTCTATTAACGGAGGGTTTGTCGCGCTTGCCGGAGTGTTAAAAAAACTTAAGCTTGCCGAGATGTCGATCAAGAGTTTTATAGGCGCTGTAAGTGTAGGGATTCTGAACGACAGGATATTTCTCGATCTTGATTATTCGGAGGATGTAAAAGCTGATGTGGATATGAATATTGTAATGAATGAGGAAGGAAAATTTATTGAGATACAGGGGACAGCGGAAGAAAACTCATTCAGCG
>DAOWMJ010000206.1 GCA_030643145.1 Candidatus Latescibacterota bacterium
ATGGGATCGCCTGAAGAGGATGAAAGCGCGCTTGTGAGGGTGCATTCTCAATGTTTTACGGGTGATATATTTGGATCACTTCGATGTGATTGCGGGAATCAGTTAAGTAAAGCTATGGAGATGATAGCAAAAGCGGGAAAGGGTGTATTTCTTTATATTCAACAGGAAGGACGGGGAATAGGATTAGTGAACAAGGTTCGCGCGTATGAACTTCAGGATAGAGGCAGAGATACAGTGGAAGCAAATGTTGAACTGGGGTTTCCCGCTGATTTGCGTGATTATGGTATAGGAGCCCAGATTCTGGCGGATCTGGGGCTGCATAAAATAAGACTTATGACAAATAACCCAAAGAAAATCATCGGATTGAAAGCCTATGGGCTTGAAGTAATTGAGAGGGTTCCGATCGAGATTCTTCCAAACAATAAGAATATCAAATATCTTTCATGCAAGAGAGATAAACTTGGACACATCTTTAATGAACTGGGAAAGACTAAAGAATGGAAAGAGTTGGAGAAGATTAATGGAAAGGAGAAGTAAATGGTTATCGAGAAAACAGGAGATCTTATAGGTAAGGGTATGAGTTTCGCTATTGTTCTGGGTCGTTTTAATGAACTTGTTACCGGAAAACTGCTTGAGGGGGCTCTCGATTGTCTCCAAAGGCATGGTGTAGAAACGGAAAAAATTGCAGTCTATCGTGTTCCCGGTTCCTTTGAAATCCCGCAGGCCGCGAAACGACTCGCCACTACGGATATTGATGGTATTATTTGTGCCGGGGCGTTAATCAGGGGTGATACACCTCACTTTGACCTGCTTGCCGGCCAGGTGGTAAAAGACATTTCAAATGTAGCGCTCAGTTCCGGAATGCCGGTATCATTTGGAATAATTACCGCTGATACTCAAGAGCAGGCTCTCGAACGCGCGGGTAGTAAAGCAGGAAATAAGGGTTGGCAGGCCGCTATGTCGGTACTTGAGATGGCAAATCTCTTTAACAAAATAGGGTAAAAAGGTGCCAATGTGAGTCGCAGAAGAAAAGCCAGAGAAATAGCGCTTCAGACATTATATGCCGTAGAAGTGTCATCTGGTGACTGGGAAAAAGCGTTCCAGGAGAACGTTTCAAGACGTCGTTCAACCGGTGAATCTGTTGAGTATGCTGATGCTCTGATTCGGCGAGTTGTCAAGGAAAACGAAAAATTGAATTCAATGATTGAAGAAACGCTTGAAAACTGGGATCTCGATAGAATCTCCATTGTAGATCTTGTGATATTAAAAGTCGCCCTTGTAGAGCTTATTTATTTCCCGTCAACTTCAAAGAATGTTATAATCAATGAAGCAATTGAAGTAGCGCACCGGTTCAGCTCAAAAAATGCCGGGGATTTTATAAACGGAATTCTGGATAAACTTTCCAGCCGGATTCGTTCCGGGCAAGTGGATTGAATATCGCCGTTTTTTGGGAGAATCAGGCTCGAGGACTAAGGTGCGCATCATGAGAGACACGTATGAAAATTTGAGGTAACAGCTTGTCTAGAAAATACAGTTCTGAGAAAAGACATTGGAACAATTTCTGGGAAGAATCGCCTGACGTTGAACAGATTTATGATAATGAAGAAAGAGTCAGTAAACATTTTGCGGAGATAGTTTCTCCTGATGGATTAACAATACTGGAAGTAGGCGCCGGTTCAGGAAGAGACAGTATTTTATTTTCCCGAAGCGGCGCGCGTGTAATTTCTCTCGATTACAGCATGCCTGCTCTGGGACTTGTTAAATCACAGCTTGCCGATAGCGATCAGGTATATCTGTGCTGCGGTGACGCTTTTTCTCTCCCTTTCCCCGATGCTACATTCGATCTAGTTTTTCACCAGGGGCTTCTGGAACATTTTTGGAATCCTGACGACATGATAGAAGAACATAAACGGGTTCTAAAAAAGGGTGGATATATTCTGGTGGATGTTCCTCAACGATATCATTACTATACGGTTATTAAACATATCCTGATATCAATTGGGAAATGGTTCGCCGGCTGGGAGACAGAATACAGCATAGGAGAATTGGAACGAAAGCTTGAAAAGCACGGGTTTACGGTTGTAAAAAGTTATGGGGAATGGTTAAATCCACCGATTTGGTTTCGGATGTTGCGAAAAGGGCTTATGCAGATTGGGATCAGGATTTCAATGTATCCGGCGATTTTCTCGTTTTTGAAGAAAGTGTTTGTAATTCCCAGGACTTTAATTCTAAAGATGAAATGGGCTCTTTATACGGTTGTTGTTATAGGGAGTATTGCCCAAAAAGAGTAAAGGTACGGTGGGTTTGAGGGTTCTTGCTATTAACTGGAGAGATATAAAACATCCCGAAACCGGTGGAGCCGAGGTTCATTTACATGAGATACTTGCGCATTTTGTGAAATGGGGACATGAAGTTACACAAATTTCCTCGGGTTTTCCAGGGGGAGAACCGGAAACGGAAATTGATGGAATCAGAATTTTAAGATCCGGACACTGGTTTAACGCGAATTTTGCCCTTCCTATCTTTGCTCGTCGGCAGATCAAATCAAATTCCTATGATATTGTAATGGAGGATATTAACAAACTCCCATTCTTTATGCCTCTTTATACTGATCTGCCGGTTCTGGGAGTAATTCCTCATCTTTTTGGCACCACGGTTTTCCGTGAGGCAAACTGGATAATAGGTTCCTACGTTGTTATGATGGAGAAACTAATACCTCATATATATAAAAATAATCAGTTTATGGTTATTAGCCCCAGTACGAAGGATGATCTAGCTTCCCGGGGAATAGACCCCGGCAGGATAGAGGTTGTTTTATGCGGATTAAATCACAAGTTATACCGCTATCTTGACCTGGAAAGGTTTGAAGATCCAACAATAGTGCATTTGGGACGCCTCAGAAAGTATAAAAGTGTTGAAGTAGCAATACGGGCTATAAAGATTATAAGAGATAAGTTGCCGAAGGCGCGTCTTGTGATAATTGGAGACGGACCATATAAGTCGGTACTTGAAGGAGTGACTGAAAAACTTGGTGTAAAGGACGCGGTTGAATTCAAGGGCTACATAGAATCTGAAGAACTTGTCCGGTATCTCAACAAAGCCCATCTTTTGATTAATCCAAGTCCGAAAGAAGGATGGGGGTTGACGGTTGTAGAGGCGAATGCCTGCGGGATGCCTGTTGTTGCCAGTGACAGGCCCGGTCTCAGGGATTCTGTATGGATGGGGGAAACAGGATTTCTTGCTCCTTACGGGGATGAAACCGCCTTTGCCGAGAAGTCGGTGGAATTACTTGAGAACAGGGATCTGTGGTACAGGATGAGCAAAAATGCCCTCCAGCGTGTAAAAGAACTTACCTGGGAACGTTGCGCCAAAGAGGCGGAATCACTTGTAAATAAAATATTGGGTGTTTAATAAACAGAGGAGTTATAATTGCGGGCAAGAAAAATTATGTTTCAATCGCTTAAGATAGTAATCAGTGTTGGATTGATTACTTTTCTGATCTGGAAAGTATCTCCAGGTGAAATTTTACGCTATCTTAGAGAGATTGATTTGGTTTTGTTGGTCACCGCGGTTTTCATCTTTTTATTAAGCAGTTTTTTTGGAGCGGTCCAATGGTATATACTCCTGCGGAAAAGCGGGTTGGAACTGGTTTTCCCAAAAGTACTCAACCTATATTTTGTCGGGTTATTTTTTAATAATTTTCTTCCAGCCAATGTGGGGGGGGATGCCTTTAAGATATTCGATGTAGCAAAAATGGG
>DAOWMJ010000169.1 GCA_030643145.1 Candidatus Latescibacterota bacterium
AGCGTAATCGAGAACAACCGTTCCGGCCTCGGTAAATACGACCTTCTTTTTTCTGATCTCATACAACGTTATCCCGAGCTCTTTCTGCAGATTCCTGAGTTGTATGCTGATAGCCGGCTGCGTAATATAATTCGCCCTGGCGGCAGCGGTAAAACTGCCGTTCTCAAATAGTGACAACAGATATTTCAGCGTTCTTAGTTCCATTTTATTCCATAAGTAATTTTTATAGTCATCATTATAATAATAAATTAGCTTTATTTAGTCAATACTGCTAATATGTATTTCATATTTAATACTCGGAGAGAAAAGCGGTTTTATCTTTCTAAATCAAATTGATCTTAGCCTGATATAAACAAAAGGAGGAATAGTGGAAATCAAACACAAACCATCAAAACCAACAGGGAAACTGGGCGTTCTAACACCGGGAATGGGCGCGGTTACAACCACATTCATTGCCGGGGTGCAAGCGGTAAGACAGCAGATCGCAAAACCTATCGGTTCACTTACCCAAATGGGATCTATCCGCCTGGGAAAAAGAACTGACAACAGGGTGCCCGCTATCAAAGATTTCGTCTCCCTAGCCGAACTTGATGATATCGTTTTCGGCGGCTGGGATATCTTTGAAGAGGACATGTACAAGGCCGCCCTTAATGCAGGAGTGCTGGACAAAGAGCTCCTGGGCACTGTTAAGCCTTTCCTGGAAACAATCATGCCGATGAAGGCTGTATTTGATCAAAAATATGTAAAGAAACTAAGCGGCACATGGGTCAAGAAGGGAAATAACTGGTTTGAACTCGCCGAACGGCTCAAAGAGGACATCCTCAACTTCAAGAAAGAAAATGACTGCGACCGGCTCGTTATGATCTGGTGCGCGAGTACCGAAATTTACATAGAACCGTTGAAAGTACATAACGACCTTGAATCGTTCGAAAAGGGGCTCAGGGAAAACAACCCTGATATCGCTCCCAGTATGGTCTACGCCTATGCCGCTTTGTCGTTGGGAATTCCATTCGCGAATGGAGCGCCCAACCTGACTATCGATATACCGGCTCTCGCCGAATTAGCCATAAAGAACGATGTTCCGGTCGCTGGAAAAGATTTTAAGACCGGGCAAACACTAATGAAAACAATTCTCGCTCCCGGGCTTAAGGCCCGTTTATTAGGACTTAACGGGTGGTTCTCCACCAACATACTCGGTAATCGCGACGGGGAAGTCCTCGATGACCCCGAATCATTCAAAACAAAAGAGAAAAGCAAGCTTTCGGTACTGGAACATATCCTTCAGCCGAAAGTCTATCCCGATCTTTACAATAACTTTTATCACAAGGTGAGGATCAACTACTATCCACCGCGAGGCGACAACAAAGAAGGCTGGGATAATATTGATATCTTCGGATGGCTGGGATACCCAATGCAGATCAAAATAGATTTCCTGTGCCGGGACAGTATCCTTGCCGCGCCGATCATACTTGACCTCGCGCTTTTCCTCGACCTTTCGAAAAGAATCGGCTTCAGAGGAATTCAGGAATGGCTGTCATTTTACTTTAAGAGCCCGATGTTCGGACCCGGACTCTATCCCGAACACGACTTGTTTATACAGCTCATGAAGCTGAAGAACACACTCAGATATATTCAGGGTGAAAATCTGATCACGCACCTGGGACAGGAATACTACGATTAGTCCTGCTCGATTTGCTGAATAAGAGCATTCCGCGTTAGGGGGAACAGTTCACGGATACTGTCCCCCCTAACGCGGGCGATCAGAGGTTAGGATTCTATTTCGATGTATGAGTAACGGCCTTTTCTGTAGATAGCTACAACTATCGTACTTTTCTCCACCTCTTCAAGAATCTCCCGTAAATCAGCTATATCTTTAATTTCTTTTCTATTTATCTCTACTATTACATCGCCTTTTTTAAGACCCATTTCAACCACCGGGCTCGTCCGGTTGATATCGGTAACAACAACCCCCTTAATATCATCGGGAATATCAAAGTTGCGCCTGTAATAATCATCTAAAGTTTTAAGCCCCACGCCGAGGAAGAGGGGGAATTTATTTTCATCTCTGTCTTCTTCCTTTTTACGGCTGTTTGGGCGCTCTCCGACTTCGATTTCAATATTTTTCTTTTTCATATCTCTTATAATTTCAACAGGCACCTCTGTTCCGGGAAGCGCCGCGGCCGCGACACTGTGAAGCTCATTACTGTCTTTAATTTTCTTTCCCCCGAATGAAAGTATCACATCGCCCCTTTCGAGCCCCGCTTTTTCAGCGGGAGTCCCCTTTACTACTTCAGCGATCAATGCCCCGTTTGTTCCTTTAAGATTAAACACTCTTGCCATCTCCGGCGTTATGTCCTGAGGATAAACGCCAATATATCCCCTCACAACATATCCCTTATCGATAATACTGTTCATAACGGAAGTTGCGAGATCGAGTGGAATCGCAAAGCCGATACCCTGGCTTCCCCCGCTTCTTGAGATCATCGCCGTATTGATTCCGACAAGTTCACCCTTGGAGTTAATCAGAGCGCCTCCGGAGTTTCCGGGATTTATCGCGGCATCGGTCTGAATAAAATCCTCGTAATCTACGAGCTTGAGCGATCTGCCAAGCGCGCTCACTATCCCCTTTGTGACAGTCTGCCCGATTCCGAAGGGATACCCTATCGCAATAACGGTCTCCCCGAGTCTTAGAGCATCCGAATTCCCTATCACTATGGCCGGCAGGTTTTTACCTTTTATCTTTATCACCGCAATATCACTTCTGGGATCGGTACCAACAATCTCAGCGTCAAATTTTCTTTTGTCGGGCAGAATTACTTCAATCTCTTCAGCCTCACTCACCAGATGATTACTTGTAAGTATATAACCCTCACTCCTGACGATAACACCCGACCCGAGATTGCGCTGCACCCTTTCCTGCGGTATGTTGTTGTAGCCCCTGAAATATCTTTCAAAAAATTGTCTGAAAGCGGGATCCGACATATATGGAGAAATATTTGTTTTCACTACCCTCTTTGACGAGATATTCACCACAGAAGGAACAACCCGTTCAATAACATCGGGCAGGCTTTCATTCTCAATCACTTCGGCGCAAGCGTTATTCAACAACCCGGCCGGGCCAAGATTCAACTCTCCGGAGCCATTGAAAACCCCATTTTCAAAGGCTATTCCAGAAACAAGGAGCAATACTGCAGATACAATAAATATCCACCTTTTATAACTTCCATTTTTCTTCATTCTATCAACCTCCTAATAGTATTTGTCTTAATTGATTATAATCAGAGAGCTGCTCAAAGTTCCATTTTAAAAGAAAATATTACGCTGAAGTATCCGGTAACAGCAACTGAACAAAAAAGAAATGTGTAGAAATTAACCTTCCACCATATCTATGAAATTACGGAGAATCCCTCGCGCCCCCGGCGTTTCCGTTATCGATGAAACAATATCCTCGTACTCCCGCTTCTTTTCCAGAAATTTATCTTTCCTCAATAAGGAATTCTTGAACATGCCGGCCAACTGCCTTAGCTGATGAGAATCAATCTCCGGATGAGGCTGCAGGCCATAGGCCCTTCCTGCCGAAAAAGCCTGTATAGGAGTCATCCGGTTAAAGGCCAGCCGCAGGGCGCCTTCAGGAAGGCGCGATACGTGGGTTCTGTGCGTCAGATTCATAGGTTCCCCGGACTTGAACCCCTTGAAAAATTCGTTTCTTTCTCCCTCAGGAGTAAGATAAACAGGGATGCTCCCCATCTCCATTCCCTTCGGATTGGGAACTACTTCTCCCCCGAGCGCGGCCGCGAGAGCGTGATGCCCGAAACAAATCCCAAGAATCCATGTATTGAGACGGTGAGCTGAACGGATAAAATCGAGCAGAGGGGAAATCCACGGCTTATCTTCAAACACGGCGCCGGAACTTCCGGAAATCATAACACAATTTCCATCTTCACAAACCTCTTCAGGCTCCGGCAGAATTGCGGACACACCATCATAGACCGAAAGTTCGACCCTTTCAGTAATACCAAGAAGATCAAAGGAGCCGCGAAGCCAATCACTGCTGATACTGCCATCCTGTAATTTAAAATCGGTTACATCTATAAAATGTACATGAACTTTCATTTCAATATTTTCCGCGTTAAAGACTAAAACCTGATTTCAAAACCTTGATAATCCCCGCCTGAAACAAGGGGGTCAGTATCGATCGCTGTCACATTTGAAGCCGGAGGCCCTTTATCCAATTCATTGAGGAATATCTCGATTCTATTCTCACTACCCTCCACCTCCGCTTCAACATTGCCGTCGCGCGAATTACGGACAAACCCCTCGAGACCGAGTTCCCGGGCGGCGCGCCTCGTGAAATACCTGAACCCGACACCCTGGACAACCCCTTTTATTGTGATATGAAGCCTGATTTTTCCCTCCATTTATAAACCGGTTTCTAACTGTACGTTTCAATAAAACGCTTAAATGACCTGTCCCATGTTCGTTCCACATCATCAGGAAAAACGCAACCCGGGAGCTCCCGCCTTTCAAGATGATACTGTATACAATCGCAGCAATTACCCTTTCGGGGACACCCTGGGTATGTGCAGTTGCATTTATCAAGATTCTTTTCAAGATTCTCGCATTTGATAACCATTTGCCGACCCTTTCTTTCTCCTAAATCGGGCAGGTGAAAAAGAGGAACTTATGTGTCAATCAAATTTGAAATACAGCTTAACCCTACCACAATCGTTGCTATTAACGTAACATTTTAATGACATCTGGTTCCAGCAGCATAGCTGTAATTGAAGTATAACAATCGGACCGGAGATACGACTGCAGTCAGTTCCCTGTTTGCCAAAGAAAAATATAAATAACTATTGCCAGAGGAGTCCAGAT
>DAOWMJ010000245.1 GCA_030643145.1 Candidatus Latescibacterota bacterium
ACAAAACCGGCAGGTTCAATAACCTGGAAATCATTCGACGTCGAAAAGGAAAGGTGTGTAGCGGTAGAATCAAAATCAAAGTTAATATCCGATTCACCTTCGTTAGCGACAACAACATCAACAACCCAGTTTTTGCTTTGAAGCACGGTAGCTTTTTCTACTGAACTTGTTATCGCTGTTACAACCGGCAATGCCGGAGTCTGCACGAGGAAACCCCCTTTCCCGCCATATTCTGTTGTCGCAACAAGCTCGTTCTGACTGTTGAGATCGGTACCCCATATTGTGGTTTCCAGAACCACCATCCCCGTCGTCATTGAGCTGAATGGATCATCCTCGATAAGAACATTAAAGCTGTCAATCTGCCCTCCGGCAAGTTCTTCGACACCCGCGTTGAAATCAATATAGGAAATTATATATTGACCGGTAATAACGCTGCTTCCCGAATAGAGTCTGCACTCAATACTGTCAAGCCGCACGGTGGCTTCACCATTATTTTCAATCTTTATCTTTCCTGTCCACGGTATTTGCTGGTCTTTAGTTATAAGATCGCGCGGTAAAATGTCTGTGCTGTTAATGGCCAGCATGGATGGATCCTGGATTGTAATAAAAGTGTCGGGATAAATATCATCGCTGTAAAGCAATCCGTTCTCAAAGCCTTCTACATGAACAACCGGACTGTAATCCCCTGTAACCATTCCCGCCGGGACAGCGACGGATTTAAAATAGAGTGTATTATTGCCGGGGCGCAGAGTATCATCCTGCCCGGATTGAATAAAAGATGTATAAGTTTCAATACCGTCATTGAATGTAATATATGTATTATCTCTATCACAGATAACTCGTGATCCGCCCGAATTAAACAACCCCGTTTCGAAAGACACCCAGCTGTTTTTACTCACGGACAGGGGTGAAAGAGAATTAGAGAGATAGCTCAAGTCAGCCGGAAGAACAACATTCACAGAATCACTTATAACAAAAGATGTGTCAAAATCAGCGCCATTTTCGTTTCCGAACAGCATTAAAGTAACCGGATATTTTCCCACATCCATTGCCGCGGGAACAAGCCCGGCCACGAATTCGATTTCTGTTGTCGCGAGACCCGGCAGTGGTTCATTTGTTCCGGGATAAGCTGTAAATGTTGTCGCGCCATCCGAGAAAGAAATATATGTCTTTGAATTATCAATAATAACTGCGGCTTCCCCCTGATTCTCAAGAGAGAGAGAAAAGGCATAACTACGCCCCCTTGAAACAACGGGCGGCAGGAAAGATTCAGCTTGATAGGCAAATCTAGCAGCCGACTGGATAAACCAGATTCCTATATTCTCATCCGCGGAATAATCATAAACATCTATACCGCCTACAGTCGCGTGTAGGGCAACATCCACGGTATCGGTTCCAATCGCAGAATTGGGTAGAACACGGACAAGCCGTGAATAGGTTTTGTTCAAACCTGATGCTATTGTATCGATCAGGGGTGGCTGCCAGTTGTCTACAAAACTGTAATCGCCTTGGCTGAAATTCAATTGGAGCCCATTTATTAAAGCCTCCATTCCTCCGGCATTTTTAACTGTTACATCTACCTGAACGGTATCACCCCGGCTCATTATAGTCTTGTGCAGGGTTATTCCTTCAATCTCCACTATTGTTACAGCGACAGAATTTGAACCCGCGTTGAATTGAACGCTGTAATCCGACGAGTATATATCAGTACCTGAAATTGTAATTGTTGGAGTATAATACCCTCCAAGAAATGTGGAGGGAACTGTGCTTTCCGTAAAGACAAGAGTGTCAGAAGAAAATCGATCGATAAAATGACTCGTCCCGAGAACTGAACTAAAGGTATTAACTCCGTCCGAGAACGAGATTGTGCTGGTTCCGCCAATATGCACACCTGTCGGGCTGGCATTTGTCACCCTGCATTCGAATACGACACCGCTATCTGGAGCAACAACAGTGGGAACAATATATCCGCCGTATTGACATTGGGCTTTAGGCGCAAAGACAAGATTCGCCGAACCGATAGCGCTTCCCTCTACGCTTTCAAAACTTACCGCTACGTCATGTGTTGTTTCCGAAGATCTTACAAATACGCTGACACGTCCTGATGATCCGGTAACTCTTTGAACTCCGGCAAGAGAGAGATTCATATCATCGCTCGAAATTGAACCATCAGGGACGGAGACCGTTATCTGTGTCCCGACCTGGACAATATTTCCGAATCTGTCCCTTACAGGATCGGTTGTAATAGCGCTTGTACTCCGCGAATCGGCTGTAATCGTATCTGGAACCACAGAATATATGCCTATAGTACCATCAGGAATATCGGAAATTATGGTTAATGTATCGCTAAGACTTAACGCCCCGCCTCCGAGAGTCTGCGCCGACAACACAACCCTTTCAGCCGTATCATCATGGACAATCACCGTCGCCGAACCGTTTGACAGTAATAGGGTATCATTAGAGAATACAGTAAAGCCGTCACTGCCAAGCTCTACGAGAGTAGTATCATCCCCATACGCTATATTGTCATTCAGGTCATAAGCTACTATCTGAACATCAAAATCGGCGCCGGCTGTCCGCATATAATTGTCTGTAGTTATCTCATAATGGGAAATATTCCCCGCTGTTGTAGAAACACTGAAATCTACTATTTCCCTTGAAGGAGGATCTCCATCCAGAATAGACGCTTTCACCTCGTTTATACCGGCGTTAATATCTGTCACGAGGCTGCATGCGGCTATCCCGTTTGAATCTGAAATATCCAATCCGTCACCGGGGTTACCCGTATCATCAACTAGTGACGGCGTACCCCCCAGGTTACTCGTTACATTGAACCGAACAACCTCACCCGGGACAAAATTCGAGTACCTGTCTGTCACTTCCACCTTTAATTCAATTATATCACCAGATATCACTCCTGTTGTATCACCGCTTATTTCTGTAATAGTGTAAGCGGAAGCAGG
>DAOWMJ010000198.1 GCA_030643145.1 Candidatus Latescibacterota bacterium
ATAGACTTTCAGATAAATAATTTCACAAGGCCAGAAGGAGGAAGGCGTATTAGTTATACGTCAACGACTGATAACACAGTGAAATTATTTATCTGAAAGTCTATAATGGAAATTTCTTAGAAGCTATACTTTAAGGCGGTTACAAGCCGATCATTCCGCGCCCATCTACCATAGTAGCTGTCATCCCTGCCGTTAAAAAATTCAGTAGCGATCATCCATTCAAGCCCCGGCCGGATTTTATATTTGGACTGGATTTTATTGTATCGACCTGATGGATCAAATTCAAAATCTGAAATATACTGAAAGCTTAAATCTTCATCATATTTAAAATTAATACGTGTGAAGATATTATTCTGCCCCAACCTGCTTTTCTGTGAACTTCTAGTATAACTATCAGCATATTGTTCTTTTGTTACTATTTCTCCCGCATATTCAATGGTTACGTCAATTTTTTCCAGAAAAATCTTTTTAGCCAATTCATCAATAGTGTATGTGAAACCGCCAACGTAGTTAATATAATGATCGTCCTTTCCATCATAGCTGAAGTTGAACAGGCATTCACCATGGAACTCCCACTTTTTGTAATCCGTTGAAAAACCAGCGGCATAGTTGCCTACCTTTACATTCTCCTTGATGATCACCTTTTTAGATCCACGGGTTTCTTCTCTCAGCACATAATAGGGGTTGAGACCGTGATAAGCAGAAGTGAATAAATCCCAGCCGCGGAAGGTCGTCTTGGCCCTGACAAAATAACTGACGTTATGAATCGAAATAGAAGGGTAATCTTCTTCGACTTCGTTGCCGGATGTATCTAAATCTTCTTCATAAATGTCATAATCTCCCGTATCGCCTGACCAGCGTGAATTTTTACTGGGCGGCTTGCCCGCATTGAATATAGGAAAGATGGCTGCCGTGATGGTGAATTTTTCAATGTAATAATCCAGCCTCGTTTGCCACGTGCCAAAATCTTTAGGATCCAGTGGATCATTCAAATCCGTGAAGCGGTATCTGTCGGCAGGAGAGTAAAGTGTCGAAATCCCGTTCTGGAAAATCTTTTTACCTATCATTACGTCGTAGTCATCCTGGAAAAGAGTAAGATAAAGTTCGTTTAATTCCAGGTAGTGCCGATGGCGGTCCCTATCCTGGAACCACCGGAAAATACCTTTATAGGTATCTTTTTGATTTCCAGCTTCCAACCAGCCGGAAAAATCCAGACGCAGCGTATCATCGCCTGTCCATGTATTAAATCTCAGGAGAGCCTCTCCAACGGGATTCCTATTATCGAGGCCTTCCCTGTCTTTTGCTTCCCTGTAGAAAACATGGCCGCGCAATTGAAGACTTCCCTCAAAGTTATTGGCGATTTGGGTGAGGCACTTAAATTGATCATACTTTTTCTCAGCCGGCGATTCCTCTAATTCGTCGAAAAGATCAAGATCATCGCTGAATTTCTCTTCTGTAATTGAGATTTCTTGATCCAGATCGTTTAACAAATCAAGATCATCAGCGCTCACGAACTGCTGAAAACCGAAGACCAGAAAAAAAACTAAGAAAAATGCAACGAATTTCCTGTTCATATTCCTCTCCTTATGTCGAAATTTTGCCCATTCACACAAAATAACACAATCGTCTGCATACTGATTTAATTTTGAATTACATTCTGATAAATCATAAGTATTTAAAAATCAAGTAAATTTATGGGAACTCAACCCGTCAAACTGCTGAATCATGTGCGGCATAAAATTCGATTAGGGAAGGGGTAAACAGCAAATCTGGACGCAGTTGCCTCTTCAAGAAGAATTGGTGAGAATTGCTGTCCTCCTCCGGTTGGCGACCACCAGGGCATCTCTCCCCTCCAGCACCGCTCTGACCACTTCTTCCTATCTTGGGCGGAATGAGGAGAGATTAAAATATCTTTTAAGTTCGCGGGGCCGTCACAGTCCAGCCGCGCCCTTCACGGCGGCTACGAAGGCTTGCGCCTCCTCGACTCGATCTCGCGAAACCTTGGTGGAGTGTGCCAAGTCCGGCGACTCGAAGATGAGGGTGGCGGATGTCGTGCGCATGATACCGCCGTTTCTGCTCTCGCGCTTGGCAGTCGAGCCGTAGAGACCCCCTCCGATGGCCCCGATGGGACCTGCGATAGCGCCGCCGAGCAGCGCGCCGCCGAGAATCCCTGCCCCTGAGGTATCGTATCCACTCCCGCTGTAGTCGCGCGTGCGGTTCCTGATGATGTCGGCTCTCGTGATCCCGTTCAGCGTCAGCACGCCGTCGGGCGTGTGTAGCCCCTCTTCGTCCAGCGCGAGATCCATAAACTTGCGGTGCTGCACCATAACTTCCCCCCGACTCGTAGAGTTGTAGCGGGCCTAAAAGCCCGATTTGTTTTCGCGCATTATTGCATACGAATGAGAATAATAGGGCAAGTCAGAACCGTTATCTATATCTCCCTTGTTTCCCGAGGAGGCGGTCCCTAATTTCCTTAAGTATAACATTATCTTCATTAATCAGTAAATCAACAGCTCTATCAATACGCTTCGTGTCTTTTGCGTCAATACTAAAAGAAGTTGGAATCCTGTTGAGCGCTTCTTTAAGCGATTTTTCTTCCGTTCCAATATCATCTTTGATTCCTGGGTCAATATCCTGGAAAGTTACATGCCAGAAGGTTAAGTTGCCAATCGTATAAGTTTTGTTGTCTCCCATATTAAAGGTACGTGATTTAAACTGATCAAGTAAATTCTCTCGATTCGCGTCAAGCAAGGAATCAAATGTATCCATGAAATTTAAGTCCACCACATAACTGAATAACGATCGAGGGTCACAGTTGTTTCTATCGATTCCTCGTTCTTCCTTATAAGCATCTATGAGAATTACGATGTAATGTTTATATCTATCTCTCGTGTCAAAAAGGATTCGCTTAATGCTTTTGAGCCCTAGATTGTCAGAATTACCTCCATCGAAAAGATGTAGATATCGCTCATCTTTCACTTTAGGATTCCGATAGTCCATCAAGGTCATGTAGTTGAACGCACCTGGAAAGGCAGCGGATGCCATCACTGCCCGGGCAACAGAGTAACTGTTGATGTCGGAATTCAACTTATTGCTGAAGTCCTCTTTAGTGAAAGTGAATAACTCGCCGAAATGTTTCTCCTTCCCAATATTTTCCGTGCCATCTGTGGCATTTATGATAAGATAGGGTCTTTCAGGGTTTAGATCTCGGAACTTCAATTCGGATCCTATCGGACTAACATCGAACAGGTTGTCTTCAAACGTTTGCGCCATTATGTCCGAGCGGTCATATGCAGTGAACCAGTAACGGAAAATGTTGTATGGCCAGAACCAATTGCCAATCCACTTACCCTGATAGTTTATTGACATCAGCTTCTTTACGATTCCTTCGTTCCAGTACCGGTTTGACCTTACCTTATCTTCCTTTAAGTCTTTGCTTATGCAATAGTACGCCGCAGGCAAAGAACCGCCGGACACAGAGGAAACAACATCAATTTCTTTGAGTATATCAATATCATTGAAGACATCCTGGAGCTTAAGCATGGCTGAGGCCGAGAAATATGTTGCACGACTCCCTCCCCCGGAAAGAGCCATTGCCAGAAGGACATCAGGATTCCCCCTCTTATCTTTAATGTCAAATGTAGCATGGGTAGCCTCTTCAGAAACTCGGGGCATAGGCTGATGCATGGCTTTATTAGTACATGCATTCCAGCAGCATCCCGATAGGAAAGATACCCACACAACCAATATCAACTGTTTCAAAATTCTCATCTATCTATCCTTTATCTTTTAGTTCTTAACATATGACCTTTTTAGGTGACCCCATTCCCCTCATATTCTTTGTCAAGGAGATAATATATTTTTATTGTGTTATAATAATAAGTTAAGCATCTTTAGTTTTAATATATAACGTCCATAAATAAGTAAATAAATCATGCTTAAAAGAT
>DAOWMJ010000015.1 GCA_030643145.1 Candidatus Latescibacterota bacterium
ATCGATAGCAACAACCTCCTGAAGATAAACGGGCCCGGCATCAACTTTTTCAGCCATCTCCATAATTGTCACCCCTGTAAAAGCCTCTCCGTTTACAACAGCGCTGTTGATCGGGCTTGCTCCTCTGTACGCGGGAAGTAAAGAGGCGTGAACATTTATGCTCCCTCTGGATGGAATATCAAGCACCGTTCGGGGAAATATCAAACCAAAGGCAACTACAACAAAAAAATCAGGTTTCAGTTTTATGAGATAATCTGTAATTTTACTGTTCTTAAAACTGCTTATAACCCTAACCGGAATATTATTCTTTTCGGCAACCAGCCTTACGGGGGTGGAAACAACCTTCTTTCCTCTCCCCGCGACTCTGTCGGGCTGAGTAACAACAAGTGAAGGACGGTAATTACTTCGTACAAGCCTTTCGAGTGTTGGAACAGAAAAATCAGGCGAACCAAAAAACACTACCATATTATCCCTTTTTACCATTCTCCCTAGCAAGTTTCCTCAATTTTCCTCGAATCATCGCTCTCTTTGCAAAAGAAAGATGGTCTACGAACAGAATCCCATTAGTATGATCTATTTCGTGCTGAATTATCCTGGCGGTCAGGTCATGAAATCTATCAGTATGTTCAGTCCCATCGACCGACTGATACTTCACCTCCACTTCCAGCAATCTTCTGACTTCTCCTCTTATATAAGGTACGCTGAGACAACCTTCCTCGCTCTTTTCAAATTCATCTGAAGAAGCAATAATTTCCGGATTGATCATTGCATCAACTCTTGATGATTCCTTCGGATCAACATAAAACAGAATTATTCTTTTCGATACTCCTACCTGAGGCGCTGCAAGCCCAACCCCCTGCTCAGCAATCATTATGCTTTTCATTCTGTCGAGAAAAGTGTCAAGATCCCCGCCAAAATCTACCATAGTTTTAGCCTTGACTCTTAACACCTTGCTGCCATATGTTTTGATTTCCAGAGGGTTCATAAAGATCCTCCTTTTACCAAACCTTTCTTTTACCTCGGATAATTATTTTTATTACTATTCCTTCTTTTCCAACACAGTAGCAACGGCGGTTTTCACAAGTTCGACTTTTATGTCATCTGATATTTTCATCACAATAACATGTTCTTTTACATCGACAACTTTCCCATAAAGTCCACCATTAGTAACAATTTTATCGCCTCTTTTCAACTCCGATACCATATTCCTGTGTTCTTTCTGTTTTTTCTGCTGCGGTCTAATAAGTATAAAGTAAAAGATTATGAAAATCGCTACTATCGGTAAAAGATTTACTAATAACGATCCACCACCATTAGCTCCCCCCGAAGGATTACTAAACGCGAACATTAAATAAGACATCATTCCTCCCTCTTTAAAATTTGTCTACTGATTATCTCTTTTATTATAAAATTCTTTCCTCCACAGGAGAAAAGAACCCTTTCTAATAGACTGCCTTATTTCGGCAAGTAAATGCAAGTAAAAATAGAGATTATGATATGTAGCAAGACGCGGCCCAAGCAATTCGCCCGCCATAAAGAGATGTCTGAGATAGCTGCGTGAATAATTTTTACACACATCACACCCGCACTCAGGGTCTATTGGTCCGAAATCAGTTTTGTTCACGGTATTTTTAAGTACAACTTTTCCCCGTGATGTAAAAACCGTTCCGTTCCTCGCGTTACGTGTGGGCATCACACAATCAAACATATCTACTCCACGGGCGACCCCCTCGACAATATCCTCTGGAAACCCCACTCCCATAAGATACCTTGGTTTATCGGCAGGCAGGGTTTCAGCAACAAGTTCCGTCACATCAAGCAGTTCATCCTTTGGCTCTCCAACTGAAAGCCCTCCGATGGCATAGCCCGGAAAATCAAGGGCTGTAAGTTCTTCTACCGATCTTTTTCTCAGATCGTGGAAAACAGACCCCTGAACAATTCCGAAGAGTACCTGCTGATAGGCATTACGCTCAGTCTTATGACTGAAGTGTTCTTTGCTTCTTCGAGCCCAGAGTGTAGTTCGCTCAAGAGCATCACAGGCCCTTTCTCTGTCGCACGGATATTCAACACACTGGTCGAGTACCATCATAATATCTGATCCGATATCCAGTTGTATATCCACAACTCTCTCGGGCGTAAACAAATGTTTTGAACCATCGATATGAGATTGAAATTCTACCCCTTCGTCACTCACACGGTTCAAGTCAGCAAGGCTGAAAACCTGATATCCGCCACTATCCGTTAAAACAGGTTTGTGCCAGGACATAAATTGCTGGATACCTCCGCCACCGGCGACTATATCCTCACCCGGCCTCAAATGAAGATGATACGTATTGGCCAATATTATATCGGCGCCAATCTCACGCAAGTCCCCTGAAGAAAGACTTTTAACGGTACCAAGAGTGCCAACTGGCATAAATACCGGAGTATCTATCCCTCCATGATCTGTCTCCAGACGACCCCGCCTCGCGCTATGGTCCACATCAAACAATTTAAAGCTAAAGGGCAATTGTAAACCACTCCTTATTGTATAAACATAACATCGCCATAACTGTAGAACCGAACCCCCCTGTTCGCGGCCCACTCGTAAGCATGAAGCATATTTTCCCTGCCAGCGAACGCTGAAACAAGAAGAAAGAGGCTCGAACGGGGTAAATGCAGATTTGTAACAAGAGCATCCACTATCTTGAACTTAAATCCGGGGTAAATAAACAATTTCGTGTTGCCGGATATCCATATCTCTCCATCTATTTCATCTTCCCGCCTGTCTTCAATCGCACCAGAAGCAAGCGATTCCAGCATTCTCGTAGTTGTTGTACCAACCGCGATCACTCTGCGATTATCCTTTTTTGTCAATTTTATTTCATCCCAAACTTTCTTTTTTATTCTAATATATTCGGGTGACAATTTATTATCTTCAATAATCTCGTTTCTCAGAGGACGGAAAGTACCCGTCCCTATATGAAGAGTCAAGGACAAAACAGTACAACCCTTCCATTGAATCTTGCGCATAATTTCTTCTGTAAAATGAAGCCCCGCTGTCGGCGCTGCTACAGAACCCTTACAAGAGGCATAAACAGTCTGATATCGCCCTTTGTCAATCTTTTCGCTCTCCCTTTTTATATAAGGAGGAAGTGGAATTTCCCCATACGCTTCAATAAAATCCCATTCGGGCATCGTGTCCAATAGTTTTACTTCCCATTCCCCATTCTCAACCTCCCGGACAAGCGTGATTGAATCCCCTTCCTGCCCCACAAGAATCTCATCACCCTCCCTCACACGCTTCGAAGGCTTCAGTAAGGCTATCCAATTCCCGCCCCCGGTCTTTCTGATTAGAAATATTTCAATACGAGCTCCAGTTTTTTTTCTTCCGAATATTCGCGCGGGGATCACTTTGGAATTGTTGATTACAACTAGATCTCCGGGCTGTATATACCTGACAATATTAGCGAAACGTGTTTCACTAATGCCGCCCCCCCCTCGACGGAATACAATCAACCTGCTGTCGTCCCGGCATCCGGTGGGATACTGAGCAATAAGTTCTTTTGGTAAATCGTAATCAAAATCACTAAGTTTCATTTTATCGTCATCTCAAAAAATCTGGTTAATCATTAAAAATATCACTTTGATTTCCGTCTGAACCGGACGATTCAAATCCTATATGTTTTATACCCATCTCTGTAATAATACGCCCTCTGGCTGTCCTCTGCAAAAACCCTTTTTGGATTAAAAATGGTTCATAAACATCCTCTATTGTATCCACCTCTTCGGAAACAGCAACAGCAATAGAATTAATCCCCACAGGTCCGCCGGAAAATTTTCTGGCAATAACTTCAAGGATATTCCTGTCCATTTCATTTAACCCCATCTTATCAATCATCAGTCTATTCAGACCATAGTCCACAATATCTTTATCTATATGTCCACTTCCATTCACCTGTGAAAAATCCCTTATCCTTCTAAGAAGCCTGTTCGCTATTCTGGGCGTCCCCCGTGAACGTCTTGCTATCTCCTCCGCGCCTTCATCATCAATTTCAACATTCATAACATGGGCTGAGCGCTTCGCTATGGCCAGCAGATCCCGTGTAGAATAATAATCAAGTCTCGCCACAATGCCGAATCTGCTTCTCATCGGAGGAGTTATCATTCCCGCTCGGGTTGTTGCTCCCACAATCGTAAAAGGCTCAATAGAAAGTGAATAGTATCTGGCATGCGGCCCTTTATCAACAATCAATTCGCATTTAAAGTCTTCCATAGCCGGGTACAGATGTTCTTCAACAATAACATTTAACCTGTGAATTTCATCAATAAACAGAACGTCTTTCCTCTCGAGCTTGGTGAGAATCGCGATTAATTCGGCGGGTTTCTGAAAAACAGGTCCTGATGAAACATTAATATTTACCCCAAGTTCTTTAGCGATAATATGAGAGAGTGTAGTTTTCCCAAGTCCCGGGGGGCCGTAAAGAAGAACATGATCAAGTTGTTCATCTCTCTGCCTGGCCGCCTCAATAAAAACCGCAATATTCTCCTTTAATCGTTCCTGACCGACAAATTCGGAAAGAGTCCTTGGCCTGAGTATCGATTCAATCTTTCTCTCCTCAGATGTCGCTTCAGAATCTGTCATACTTTTATCAACCAAATAACCTGCCTTAATCATTTTACGAACTTCTCTTTAAAAGTTCCCTGACAAGATCTTCAACGCTCGTCAAACTGGAAATATCCTCGGATGAAAGCCTGTTGATAGCTTTTAGAGCAGCAATTCTTGTAAATCCGAGAGAACATAGAGCTGCGGTAACCTCTTCACTTAAATCACTATCCAGAGCAGAAACGGATACCCCGGAGCCAGACCCATAATCTGCCGCGTTGATCTTGTCTTTCAGTTCCAGAATAATTCTCTGGGCTGTTTTTCTCCCAATTCCTGGAAATGCGGTAAGAGCTGAATCCTTTTCGCCAGATATTAAATTAGCAAGCTCTGAAGAATTGCTGGCTGAAATAATTCCCATAGCTACTTTAGGACCTACTCCACTAACACCAAGAAGCGACAGAAACATCGATTTATCCTCCTCGATGGCGAATCCATATAACACAATTGCGTCTTCTCTTACATGCATATATGTGAAGAAAGACACAACCTCACCTTCAGAACCCAATTCACGCAAAGTTCTTGATGGGACAAAAAGCTCCAATCCCACACCGCTTATTTCGACAATAATACTTATTTCTTTCTTTGCCGTTAGAATTCCTTCAATCGTTGCTATCAAAACAGCTCTCCCAACTTGCCGGAGATTCTCAAGATATGACAAAAAGCTATCGCCAGGGCATCTGTTTCATCTGTAGTAGCAGGTTTTTTGTTAAGTTTTAATAATTTGCCAACCATTACCGCAACCTGCGTCTTGTTAGCTGCCCCCGTTCCTGTTACACTGCACTTTACTTCTCTTGGTGAATACTCAAATATTCGTTTTCCAGCCTGAATAGCGGAAAGCAATATTACTCCTCTCACTTCCGCGAGAGAAAAAGCGCTCTTGACATTTTTTGACATAAAAATAGTTTCGACAGCCACGTCATCCGGGTCATATTTCTCTAGAATTTCATCCAGTTTATCTTTGATCTGCAGAAGCCGCTCGGCCCGTTGAGTTTTCTTCTTTATTTTAATAACGCCCGAATCCAGATATACAATCTCCCGTCCGTTATTTTCCAACAGACCGTAACCGGTTACATAACTCCCGGGATCGACGCCAACTGTCAGAGGCATAACCTAACTCCTATCGCACGACTCAACTATCTCAAATGTTCCAGGTTTGGCAGATAATACCCGCACAGATAGAATTGTCAGATTTCTTTATCAATTTCATTGAGAATTTCATCCGGAATATCAAAATTAGAGCTTACGCTCTGTACATCATCCAGATCCTCAAGGGTTTCTACCAAGTTCAGGACACTGACAGCATGTTTCCGATCCAGCTTCACGGTATTGTTTGGAATAAGGGAAATTCCGGCCATCTGACATTCTATTCCCGCTTCAACAATCGCCCGATGAAGCGATTCGAAATTCTCCTTGGGAGATATAATCTCATATACGCCTTCATCAGCATCAATATCCTCAACACCATTCTCAAGCGCGATTCCATATATCTGCTCTTCATCTGTTTGAGATTCATCAATCACTATCATCCCTTTGCTTTCGAACAAATATGATACGGAATGAGGTTCCCCGAGGTGTCCGCCATACTTAGTAAAAGCATGCCGAACTTCAGCGCTGGTTCGGTTTTTGTTGTCAGAGAGACATTTTACGAAAACCGCCACTCCCCCCGGCGCGTAACCTTCAAAAGCGCACGCCTCATATATAACTCCGGGAAGCTCTCCTATACCACGCTTTATCGCCTTGTCAATATTATGCTTGGGCATATTATTGTCATGAGCATTCTGGACAGCCGTTCTCAAACCTGGATTTGAATCTATATCCCCTCCGCCTTCTTTGGCGGCTACTACAATTTCCCTTATTATTTTTGTAAAAGTCTTTGCTCTCTGGGCGTCAGCCTTTCCCTTTTTCCTTTTTATTGTGCTCCATTTAGAATGACCTGACACAAATCTCCTCTCGCAAAGTTATTAATCACTCTCTTCATTTTCCTTCTTGAATTGAGCTATCAATTTCTGGGCCTGTTCATGTGGAACAGTCTCATAATGAGAGAATTTTCTGCTATGGTTCGCCCTACCCTGTGTCATTGAACGAAGAGAAGTGGAATATCTATATAAATCGGCAAGCGGCACCTGAGCTGTAATTCTTTGCTGTCCCTTCTCCTGCTCAGTTCCCATGATTTTCCCTCTTCTCATCGAGAGATCACCCATTACATCGCCCATGTGTTCATCAGGAACAAACACTTCGATTTCCATTATGGGCTCAAGGAGGACCGGTTTGGCTTCCTTCATTGCAATTTTAAATCCCTTTGAACCAGCAGCTTTAAAAGCCGCGTCTGAAGAATCAACACTGTGATAAGATCCATCAAAAAGTGTTGCCTTTAAATCCACAATCTTGTGGCCGGCCAACACTCCTCCCTCCATTGCTTCAATAATACCCTTTTCAACCGCAGGGATATGCTTCGTTGGTACATTGCCACCCACTACTTCATTAACAAACTTAAAACCTTCACCTCTCGAAAGTGGTTCTATCCTCAAATGAACATCGCCATACTGGCCTCTCCCGCCACTCTGCTTTTTATGTTTTCCCTGAGCTGAAGCGGCAGCAGAGATTGTTTCCAGATACTCCACCTTTGGAGGTACCATCTCAACCTCAACATTATATCTTTCCTTCAGTCTGCTTATTATTACATCAAAGTGTTGTTCCCCCTGTCCGGAGAGTATAGTTTGCCTTAACTGTTGATTACTCTCAATACTGAAACTTATATCTTCATCGGCAAGCTTGTGAAGCCCCATCCCAACCTTGTCCATTTCTCCTTTTACTTTAGGAATAATGCCAGTTCGGATCGAGGGGGATGGACAGTTAATGCTCGAAACCAGAAAGGAGTCTCTCTTCTTGCAGAGAGTGCAATTAACCTTGGCTGTTTTCAGTTTCACCGCCGCGCCGATATCACCTGTCGGGATAGAATCAGTATCTATCTTTTTCTTTCCCTGCATAAAAAAGAGCTGACCTATTCTTTCAGACGATTCTTCATTCGAGTTATACAAATCCTGGCTCCCTGTAACTTCACCCGAGAAAACCCTTAAATATGACATATCGCCAATATCCTTCTCTGAAAGAGATTTAAAAACAAACGATATGACAGGTGAGCCTTTATCAATTTTAATAGTCTTAATTTCATCTGACGAAACAGATTTTACTTCAATTTCATGCCTCCATTCGGGAGAAGGAAGCATTTCCACGATCATATCAACAAGTTGTTTGACTCCAACATTGGTTGTGGCCGACGTAACAACCATAGGAACCAACGTTCCCTGCCGGCATCCCGCACCCAACCCTCTGCTCAGCTCTTCATCAGTAAGTTCACCGGATTCAAGAAACTTCTCGAGAAGTGAATCATCACTCTCTGCGGCAAAATCCTGTAGTTTCTGTCTCCATTCGGCCGCCTTGTCAACCATCTGGTCTGGTATATCTTCTTCTTTGAAAGTTCCTTTGGAATCTTTCGAATATATATACGCCTTCTTCTTCAGGATATTTATCACTCCCCTGAATTCACTCCCCTGTCCAACTGGAAGCATAATAGGCATAACAGTCTTCCCGAGAGTGTCCTGAGCATCCTTTACACATTTATCAAAATCGGCATGTTCTTTATCCATCTTATTCACACACACGATACGAGGAATCTCATCCTTCGCAAGATATCCCCATGTTTTTTCAGTACCCGATTCGACGCCATGCTCAGCGCTTACTACAATAATTCCTCCTTCAATTACCTTCAGGGCAGCCATCGTCTGGCCAATAAAATCTTCGTATCCCGGGGTATCAAGCAGGTTTATTTTTTTCTTGTTATGTTCTATCGCCGCAACATTCGAATAGACCGAGATCTTCCTTTTAATCTCTTCGGAATCCGAATCCATCAGGGTATTGCCCTCTTCTATCTTTCCTATCCTGTTTATAACGCCGGCATTGAAAAGAACAGCTTCACACAGAGAGGTTTTCCCAGATGATTGATGTCCGACAATTGCCACATTTCTTAATTCACTAATTTCGTATTTCTTCAAAGACAACCTCCAGTTCTCGTAGTATTCGACAATAAATCTTTCCCTGAATAATCAAAAGTCCACACCGGTCCTTGCTCGCGGACAAGCCCTTTTTTACCTACCCAACAAAATTATCCGGCTCCACCGCCAAATAGTTTACCTAAATATAAAAATAACAGGGAGATTATCCAGAGAATAACAACCGGAATGACCGATTTTTTTATCTCTATCCTGAAAATGGAAGCGATTCCAAGTGTTAAAATAATATAATACCAGACGCTAAAAACACTAAGGCTCTCAAGAAACGCGGCACCAAATCCTCCCAGATCCGGAAATAGCGGCGCGAGACCGAGAGAAACTCTTGCGTCTTCTGCCGATTCAATGGCTTCAATCCCTCTTGATCTGACAATAATAACACTGATAACCTGTTCAACCATTGCAATTAAGCCCGTAAAACTTATAAGGCTTAGAACCTTTTTATAATCTGAGCGCGCGCTCAAAAGATTGACGCCGACATTAACTATCCAGGCACAGATTAAATAAATCACAATGATCGCCGCAGGAGCAAGGATCAAACCTATTAATCCAAATTTACCCATTTGCTCCAAGGCTTTACTGAGCTGCTCTTCGCTCATTCCCCTTTCATTAAGGGATAATACTTGACGCTGTATGGGCAGATTCAGCCATCCAATAATAACCTGAAGCACTGCTATAACGATAAAGGCTTTCCACCATTGAAGCCCTGCATCTATCCGCTTAAACACCTTGTTCGGCTCAAGAAAAATATCTCCGAGCGACGCGGCAAATCCTCCCCCCGCCATATCCTCTCCGGGGGTTTCATCCTTTTCAAATCCGCCGCTTTCTTCCATTTCATTCATTTCTCACTCCCATATAAAGTAAAATAGCGCACCATGCCCCTCAAGATGCCAAACTTTTATTTATCTTTAAGCAGACTAAACGATAGCCCACTTTGCCTATGCTGTCAAAGTATTTTAAAAACCCGCACATAGTTTTACCGCGTTAGGCGTCACGGCAATAATTAAGTAGTAATCCGCGCGCTGCGCCCTATCTCCGAAAACACTCGGTACATCCCGATATTTAGGAAACAGAGTCCGGCAATACTAATAGTAAAAAGAGGGCCCGCTGTTTTAGCAAGCCCTCCGAATGGGGGAACTAAGATCAATTCTTTTTATCTTCAAGTTCTTTAAGCCGTTTTTCCATCTCTTTAACCTTATTTTCAATATCCTCAAGATTCTTTTTCAGACATTTCCCTGTTTCCTCTTGTATGATTACAAGCTCTTTATGTAATGGGTCGCGCTTCTTAAGTCTATTCTTCATATCAAAACCCTTTCGAGTTATTATATGAAATTCTTCATCACCCTCCGGAATATCAAACTTGTAAATTTTCTTATTATGTAATCCAAAGTATTTGCGCTTTTCAAGATCTTCCGGTTTAAACTGAAACTCGATTTTCTTCTTCTTACGTACAACAACCACTTTGAATTCTTTGTCACACCCTCCTAAGACTTCATTATAATCTTCAACCGATTTTATTTCTTCACCATTAATCTCAATAATAATATCACCGCTTTTTATCCCGGTTTCCTTCGCGGGGCTTTCCCCGGAAATTCCGGTTACAAGAATACCATCATCTTTTTCAACATTGAAATATAGCGCTATATCTTCATCGAGATCAGAAAGCTCGAGGCCTTCAATACTGTTTCCGTCAAAATACCTGTCAATAACCCCGCCTACCGATCTACTTATACGTTCGCCCATTTTCCCCATCTTCTCAGCATATTCCTCCCAGTTATATTGCACGGTATAAGAATCATTTTTCCTACCAGCGAGATTAACATTAACCCTTTTTCTATCGCCGCCCCTGAAAAAGACAATCTCAACTTTTTCTCCCGGAGTTTTCCCATTTACCAGACGTGAAAGATTTTTTGTGTCATCTACCTTATCACCGGCAAAAATATAAATAATATCGCCGGCACGCAGGCCCACTTCCTCTGCCGGGCTATCATCTATTACCTCCATTACCAAAACACCCTTATTATATGGATATTCTTTATCTTCGATTATTTCTTCAGAAACATCCGACATGTAAATGCCAAGATAAGCCTTCTTGCCTTCCCTATCTTCATCCTTTTCGGTAACCACAGCACGGGCTTTCCCCGCGTACGCGCAATTCGCCAGAGAGAGTGAAAGGCCAACAAATATAACAAGTACAGTTAACAACAAGCGTTTCATATTCTTTGCCTCCTTTTGAGCATCCCACTCAAATTAACAAACACTTTTTCCATTCCTTCTGCTAATTATATATATCCGCAAAACTCAATAAAGTTTCAATTTTCTGGGAATAAATGATATTATCGCGGGTTTTTAATAGGAGAATAGCATACTAATTATGCATTACAAAATATGAATCAAGTAATTTTTTCAAATTTATTACGCCACTTCTCGTCTGGAAGCGGTAAAGAACTGTCTTTATTACTAACTATCTCCAAACCATGTCCCTGAAAGTGAGATACATTAATATTTCTGGTCGTTTCAGCTTTATCCCAAACTGAAAATCTTTTCCCAGATATATATGTCACAATAGCGAAAACCGCTGCTAAATTCACCATAACGAAATAGAAAGGAATATAGAAAATTTTACTCTGTTTTGGTTTTCCGCCCGTAATAAACCCAATCAATGCAAGTAGATAAAAAAGAGTTTGAAGCATAAAAAGACTTAAGAATAAAGGTTCATTAGCTAAAAAGAAATTCACTGCAAATATTACTGGAAGGATTGGTCCAATCCACCATCTCAGCAATTTCCTTGAAATGAACTGTAAAATACGCCCCTTCCCGCATGAATTCTTCCTGAGATAGTTGAACCCTGTTAATCCACGAATTATTATACGGTACTTCCTTTCAAATTCTTCTGTAAATAAAGTGCTCACCTTTTCTGTGGCAACCGCTTCCCTTTCATATACTACGCCAAAACCCCGAGAAGCGATATCCGCCGGAATCTGGAAATCATTGGCAACATCAGCACATACAGGATGATAAAGCTCTCTTCTTATTGCAAAGATAGTCCCCGTCCCAACAAGAACCGATTTTATGCGGCTTTCAAGCCGGTTAAGAAAGGCTTCATATCTCCAGTACAAGCTTTCCCCCTTCCCAACATTCGATTCACTGTCAATGTAAGTTAGGTTCCCCACAACACATCCAATATCCGGATCTTTGAAATTACGGGCAAGTTTCCTGATAGCATCCTTCCTGTAGAAGGCATTGGCATCTGAGAACACAACAATATCATCTTCAAGACCAACTACAGCTCTATTTAAAGCAGCACTTTTACCACTCCTCTTTTCAAAGGCTTTCAGTACCACATTCCTGGCGGTATATTCTCTGATAATATCTACTGTACCGTCATCAGAACCATCACTGACTACAACTATTCTCAGTTTGTCTTGAGGATAGTCAAGCTGGAGACTATTTTCAATCTTGTCCCTGATAATCCTGTTTTCATTATGAACCGATATAATCAGAGCAACCGACGGAAGATCGTATTCATCTTTAGTTTTTGATTTTCTTTTGAATAAGCCCGCTATAAGAAGAACAAGAGGATATCCTGCGTAAATATACAAAATAAGAGAAAACAATGACACAAATACGATTTTTAAATAGATTTCCATTTTCTCCCCATGGTAAAAGCTGACTATAGATAAATATCATATTCTCAATAATATTAAAACATTATTATTGGTATAAATACAAAAACACGCTAACCATTTTCTTTTTTATAAAATCAATTTTCAATTTTGTTAACTCAAAAAGAAAACATTAGCGATATTTTCTATACAAGACCCTTTCATATTTTTGTTATTTAAATATATCAACAACATTTATAAATGTCAACATCAGGTCAAATTCTCTATTTCCCGTCTGTCTCCGCTGAATAAACAAATTTGCTAATACCGCTGAAAGCGGTACCGATCCAAATCCGGCCAACCGAGTCTTCATGCAGGGAGAGAATATTTTTACCCGAAAACCCCGCCAAGGATTCCAAATGACTCCATTCACCCCGGCTAAAGACAAAAAGCCCGTTTTCCTTCGTTCCCAACCAGTACTCTGATCTCTTGGTTTCAATTAACACGGTGGGAGATAACTCCGCCCCAGTTTTAGGAAGGTCTGTTCTGAACCATTTATCCAACGAATTAAAGTAGATACCATTCTTTCCGGCTATCATAACATTACCTGAATTATCCCTTCCAAGACAGCCACCCCCCATGTAAGAATACTCTATATCCTTCAGATCGGAAACAAGATAAACATCCGGGTCATTTCCAAAGGATATATCCTTCTTCATGCCGGCACGAGGGGAATAAAGCCCGTTATCTCCATCGGGCCCAAGGTCTTGCCAACTGCCGTTTGAATAACAGACAGTCTTGCCTCCAATCGTTATTGCCCATAGTTTTCCCCACCCATCAAAAATGATATCCTTTATACGGTTGTCGGGAAGCCCGTTTTCAATAGTATAGTGATACCACTTATTATCTGCATAATGGAGGATTCCGTTTTCGAAAGTGCCAAACCATACACCCTGTTTTGGATCAACCGTTGCGGAAGTAAAGTGTTCCGTTGGAAGCCCGCTCCGCCTGTCAAAAATTTTCCATGAACCATTTGAAAAACAGAGGATTCCGAATCGAGTCGCAATCCAAAGCTGATTGTCCGCTGTCATGACAATATCGGTCGCCGCGTCTGAATACCATTTATCCGGTAAATCTATCCTGATAAGATTTTCCTCCAACCTGAATACTCCATCGCTTGTAATAAAATAAAGCTGATTCTTAAATCCGGATATCCCCGATATTCGTAAGGCGGGAAAAATCTGAGGCAGTTCAAGTTTCCTCGTCTCTTCTCTCTCAATAATAACGATTGTTCCTTCATCAGTTCCCAGAAAACATTTGCCGGAAAGATCATGATGAATCGAAAGAAAGTTATACCTCTGAAGAGGGATCTCTGAAATCCTGAACGGAGTCCAACCGGAGCCGTCATAGGAACTCAGCCCCTTATTTCCGCCCGCCAATAATTTCCCGGTAAGGGCAAGGCTAAAAGTATGGATATTCCATCCGGGCAAACCATTCCTGCTCGTGTAATTTGTCACATTCCCAAATTTATACCTGGAAATTCCCTGTCGGCAAACCGCTATAAAAAGATTTTTTTCTTCATCAAAGATGAGATCATTTATCGAACCTATCGGTATGTTATTGCCATACCGCTTCGATTCCCATTTAAAACTATCGGCATAGCAAACGCCGCTTGCCGTCCCAAACCAAATTTTATGGGGTGTTTCTTCAACAACAGCTAACACTCTGTTATCCATAAGGGAATCTTTTTCAGTAATCACAGTTAATGAATCTCCTGAAATATAACCGCACCCATTTCCATAAGTGGCTATCCAAATCTTTTTGTTTCCAACTGTAAGATCTCTTATTCTTTCAAAGAATGGGTGACTGGCAGCTGTATAGTAATTCCATCTATTATCTCTCATGGCAAGGCCTTCATCACACCCAATCCATAACCTGTTATAATCGTCAACGGTTATCGCCCTGATTGATGAAAAAGAAAAAGTTTCGATAGCAAATAGAGCATCATTCACGCTGTCCCAGGCAAAAAGGCCTCCCTCGGTCCCAATCCAGAGAGTATCATTAAGGGTAGTCATTGTCCTTATTTCATTGGAGGGAACAAAAGGGAAAAATTTGCCGGCATGATAAGCGGAAAACTGATCCGTGGAAACAAAAGATGTCCTGCCGGCTTTAAGCCATCCGCCTATTTCGATCTGCATTCCACTATCCGCCCCCGCTGGAGACAGTTGAATCTTAGAATATCCGAAATCGGGCATGCAAAGGATAACAACCATCAACAGAGAACCAAGCAATCTCGCCATAATTCATTCTTTCATTAATAAAAATTGGACAAAAATAGATTTCTTTAACTGAGTCAATTTCTATACTCCCGCAACTTTAGTGAAATATAATTAAAATTTCAAGTAGATAGTAGGGTAAACAACGTATTCAGCCCAGTGACTATAGGAACGTGATTTTACTGCCTACGCAAAAAACAGAAAATAGACTGTAAAAGTTGCAACTATTCCAACCAGAATATTCATTACTGTACCTGTTTTAATAAAATCTGTAAACTTATAACCGCCTGGATTATAAACCATTAAATTTGTTTGATATCCGAGGGGAGTGGCAAAAGCCGATGAGGCTGCTATTGCAATAATAATCATAAAAGGCTTGGGATCCAAATTCATTGTCTTCGCTATAGCAAGAGAAATAGGGAACATAAGAGCGGCTGCGGCGTTATTTGTGATTAATTCTGTATATATACTCGTTATAAAAAACAATCCGGCTATAATGCCGAAAATTCCAAAATTCTCTAATGAATTGATGAGATGATTAGCAATGAAATACGCTAACCCTGAATTTTCAATTGCTTTTCCTATACCAAACGCGGATGCAATAACGATAAGAACATCAAAATCAATCGTTTTTTTGCCATCATGCAAACTGATAATTCTAAATAAAATCATCAATCCGGCAGTTATCGATGCTGCTATCAGCATTGATTCAATAACCCCGGTTACTACGGAAAAAATCATTGCGCCCATAAGAATTAATGCCAGATTACCCTTTTTCCTTGGCTTGGAATATTCATCAACACTCAGGGATACTAAAGAAAAATCTATAGAATGATACCATTTTTTATCGAAATCCTTCTCCGCAAGGAGAAATAGTGTATCATTAGGCTGCAACTTTATGTCACCGATTTTCATCTTTATCCTTTTGCCGTTACGGTGTATTGCTAAAATCACGGCCCCATACTTTGTGCGAAAACCACTCTTCCTGACAGTTTCTCCTAATAATGGCGAAGAATTCGAAATTACAGCTTCGTAAGTTTTCAATTTGTCCGAGTCAATGTTTTTTAAATCAAATTCGGCATCTTTTGTTATATGAAGCCCGGGCGTTTTCTGAAGCTCATAAATAGTATCAGGTAAACCAGTAAAAAAAAGGCTGTCATTAAATTCAATTTTTTCTTCAGGAGAAACAGGCGCAATTTCTTTTCCATCTCTAATAATTTGAAAGAGATATAACCCTTTTAAATGACGCAAGTTTGCTTTTTCTATTGATTTGCCCAAATTTAAATATTCACTGCCAACTTTCATAACAACAACAAATTCACGAGTTTGATCACCAAATTGAGTAATAATATCTTTTCTTTTGGGCAATAAAAAGTGGCCTATCAGGGAAAAATATATAATACCCAAAAGAGCAACGGGTAATCCCACCTTCCCGAGCTCAAAGAATGAAAACCCTTCCATTCCATTATCCAGCATTAATCCATGAACAACCAAATTTGTGCTTGTCCCGATTAAAGTACAAGTTCCGCCCAAAATGGCGGCGTAAGAAAGGGGGATCAGAAATTTTGAAGCCGGTAAATCGTTTTTCTTTGACCATTTTTTAATAACTGGTATAAGGGAGGCAACAATGGGAGTGTTATTAAGGAAAGCTGAGAGAAAAGTGACTGGAAACATTAATCTAAAATATGTAAATTTGCTATTTTTATTTCCGAGAAACTTTTCTAATGTGTTTCCGAAGGTAACAGAGCTTTGTAACGCGCCCGCAACAATAAATAACACACCCACAGCCAACATCCCATGGTTTGAAAATCCAACAAAGGCTTCGTTAATATCTATTATTTTCCCCAGATACAATATAATAAGAGTAAAAAAAAGTACAAAGGAGGGTCTATACAGCCCTTTCACTAGAACTATAGTCATTATTATGATAACGGCTGAAGTATAGCACATTTTAAACATTTCAAATTCCCCGCGGATTTAAATATTAACAACCGTATACGCTTACCGGCCATTATAAAAAGATTGAATCCGTAATTCAAGACATATCATTTTTTTCCCGCGTAACAGTTATCGCTGTCTATCGTTACAATAATGTATCGCTTTCCTAATAAAGGATCATATTGACCTGGGTTTTTGTTCCCATTATATTCTTATCA
>DAOWMJ010000210.1 GCA_030643145.1 Candidatus Latescibacterota bacterium
CCGCTGGTAATTCTATTCAATCTTCCATCGTACGACAGTGACCCGCTGAGTATGCCGTCAATTCGGCGACTTGCCGCCGTTTTGAGAGAGGAACATTTTCCGAGGTTAATATCACTAAACCCGGCATTTATCCTGACGGGATCTTTGGCAGAAAAGCGGTTCGCGAAGTTTATATTCGTACGCATTTTCCCCCCGTACATGTTCGCATCCAAGAGCAGTAACAATTTACCGGAAAGAAGACTTGTAATAACCGGGCGTATTTTTAAGGTGTCTGTCCTGAAAACTAAACCCGGTTTGTCCCTTAAGCCGATTTCAACATTGTCCAGTTTTATGCCCGGCGGGAGACAGGGGTTTGCCGAATCAAACAAGATGACAACATTCGGGTTACCGGTCACAACGATTGATTTAATATAATTTGCCGCGGTGTCGGATGGGAAGCGAACATACAGGAATATTACGGTAATCAGTATGCCGTATATCGTATATGTAATCCATTCTTTTGTTTTCATGGTTGTACCAGTTTACAGTTTACAGTTCTCCGCTCTCTGCCTTTTCTCTTATCCTCTAATCTTCTAATCTTTTAATCTTTTAAGTATGTCACCAACTGTATCAAAACAGTCAGATACTCCGGACTTCCCCTGCTCTGCTTTATCGAAATCCTCTTGATTCCGACCAGATTCTCAGGAGATTCTACGAGATACAGGTATTCGACAAGCTGTTCCAATGTCACATTCTCCAACTTCATCTCCACGGTTGATTCCTTGTATGATTCCGGATTTGTTGAAGTTGAGGGTTTCATGTATTTTATGTTCGGTTTTACTCCGCTTCGGCCGGCCTGTTTTTCCAGAAACGAAAAAAGGGTGAAGTTTCCGGATCTTCGGGCAAGCGTCTTTTCGATATCAACCGAATTGTCCTTCAGTGCCATATATTCCGAGCTGAGAGAGACAAGTTCCTTTAAGGTTTGTTCTTTTGTTTGAATAGAGAGTTTGATCTTTTTCTTCTCTCCCAGAAATGGGAACAGGACAAACTGGAGGATAATAATGAAGATGACCAGGATAGCCCCCGCGGAGACGTAATATCTTTCCCGCTTTGTCAGCCTGAATTTAAATTTTGTCCAATAATCCATCGCCATTGATTTTTTCTCTAATCTTCTAATCTTCTCACCTTCTATTATTTTGTCCCCATTCTCAGATCAAACCCGACCCGGGTTCCCTTTTTGATAAGGCTTGCCGAGCTTATCGTAACATTCCTGAAACAGCTTGATTTACCAAGTTCGCTTTTTATGCCGTCAACGCTGTTGAAATTGTCGGTTTCGCCCTTGATTTTCACAGTGTCTCCGTCAAACGCAAAGCTTATGATAAGAAAATCTGTAGTTCCCGGAACAAGGCTGGAAATATCCTTCAGGATATCCAGTATCTTTATCCCGAATCCGGAGCCGCTCATTCCCGCAGAGGACTGCTGTGCCGAGGCAATCTTGACTTTAAGCTGTTGGACAGGATCGACAACTCTTGTAACCTCGGGGCATGTTTCTTTGAAAACGGATGTTATTTCATTCTTCAATTCGTCCAGACGTGTCCGGCTGTAGTGGTAGTCCATATACAGATCAATTCCAAATACGCAAAGTATTATAAAAGCAAGTGCCGCCACCCATTTAAAATCTTTCCGGAATTTTTCATATGCCCTTTTCGGCTTGAACCTTTCCCTGGCAAAATTAAATCCAGCGCCTTTTTTCGCCTCTCTGGTCGCGAGGGCGAGAGCCTGGTTCAGCAGCATGGGACTTAAACCTTCCGTAATTTCTTCCTCCATGCCGATATCTTCCGCCGCCGAGATGTCAACCATTTCCACCGGAAGAGAGAAAAAGCCTTCCATCTCATCTCTGAGCGGCTGGTAGAGCGCCCCGCCTCCGGTCAGGAAAATTCCACCGGGTTTTTCTTCGAGTTCCTCCTTCATCTTCAGGAATTCCAGCGTATTCCTTACCTCAAGGAAGAATTTCCGGCAGACTGCTGATACCTGTTTTCCGGCCCCGCTTGCGTCGCCTGCCCTTTTTTTCTTTTCGGCTTCTGAAAATTCAATCCCGGCGGTCTCTGCCAGGGCTTCGGTAATATTTGCTCCTCCGAAGGGGAAATGTCTTATGTGAAGAACGCTGTCATCTTTGAATAACACACCTGTGGTGTTCCTGTAGCCGATATCCAGGAGAAGACCACACCCCACATCGCCGCCGGTTGTGATTTTTGAGACCACGGGGACCGCGTCTATGTCAATTATTGATGCCTCCACATGGCATCCGGCGAGGTATTTGACCAGATCGCCGACAATGGATTCGGGGATCGCGGCCGCGAATATCTCCGAGTGATCCCCCTGATCCACAACCGTGTAATCTATAAGGATATCATCGGCGGAATAGGGGAGAAGCGGTTCGAGCTCGTATGCGATGGTCTTATCAATCTTTTTTCTGTTTTTGAATGGAAGCTTTATAGTGCGGAAGGAAAAGTTTTCCGCGGGAAGTGAGGTTACGCACACACTGTTTTTGAATACGTCATTTTCAAACAACTTTTTCAGAGCTTCTTCAGCGCTCCCTGCCTCATCAATATCGATAAGGGCCATGCCGGCAATCTCGTACCCCCTCAGGCCGGCTGTGACCTGGACTGCCTTTATGCTTTTACTGCTGATGTCAAGGCCGAGAATTTTCTCCGGCATCAGTTCACCTTCCAGGACAGTCTCTTTGACGTCCCGTCGCTGTTTCTTTCGATTACCCCGCTTACCCTTCTGCTGATATCATTCAGATAACCTGTGGATGTGATCCTGAATATGTTGCTTTTTGTGGTTATCAATTCGGGGTCGATGGTTGTCCCGGCCATCCCCGGAATATTCTTATACCATGCAGGTTCCGCAAGATTGTTTTCTTCATTTCTTCTAAACTCATCCATATCAGAGACCATCTCATCCGTGATTTCATCAGACAGCGCCTTCAGTATCAGATCCGGAGCAGTGTTAATGTTTATCGTATCCTTGCCGTACAGTGTAAAATACTCCGCGATACCGGGTGTCTCGTCCGTGCCGTAATACAGATTTTCTGTAATCCCCTTTACCATTAAAAGTTCTTCAATACAATCCAGAGGGGCGTTTTTGCATGAACAGGGGTTTGCCAATCCTTCATAGTATATATCTTCGGCGCCGAAACCGGTTGTCTCATCATCCTCGTCTATCCAGTCCTTTACAGCGTCCACAATGTCGCGGACCTGCTGTTCGTCGAGATCGAATCCCGGCAGGCTCAGAAATCCTGTCAGGAGGCTCTTGATTTTGTCATTGTATTCAGTGCCGTCCACAAGCTTATTAATCGGGATCCTGCCGGACTCATCCTCAATATACAGCCTGAAATGTCCGGTATCAAAAAGGGCTCCTGAGCCGGCGGAAAGCAGTTCTGCTTCAGCCCAGTCTTCATTCAAAGAATCAAAATCGTTCTTATCCTCGGACAGAAGAGCCTCCCCCATACAGAACCCGGACTTTGCAATACAGGCGGCTTTGATTCCGTGGCCAAGATTCGCGGCTTCATATATCCCGGATCTTGATGCCATATTCAGTTGGAGCGTGATTGCGATAATAATGCTGATCATCAGGATCACCAGTATCAACGCCACACCCCTGTCATTCATCAA
>DAOWMJ010000118.1 GCA_030643145.1 Candidatus Latescibacterota bacterium
AAAAGGTATATCGAAACCCTTACCGTTAAATGTAACTATTGTACTGAAACTTTGAAGAAAATCGCGGGTAAACTCAAGCAGGGGTTCTTCTTCCGTATAATCCCGCGCGAAAAACTGATCCAAAACCAACTTGCCGTCCCGACTGTACATCAACCCGACAAGAAAGAGGGGGGAATTACGAAGTCCCGTAGTTTCAAGATCAAGATAACACACATCTTCTATCGGTAAATTCTGCAGTATAGTCATTGACCCGATATCCCCCACACGGTATTCGAATGGAGAAGAAAGGATGTCTCGGTATTGCTTATGCAACTCTTCGGCATCAGAATCGACAACCGATGCTGAATCGACGATACGATAAAAAGAAGCTCTGCCGTATTTCTCCTGTTTTCCCATAATCGCGTCTTTAAGCTTTATATAAGGGGAAGAGTTTCCTCTTTCCTCTTTACAAATTGTGTCCCCTCTCTTTTCCGCCATTAGTTTTCTTGCTAATCCGATTCTGACATTTTCGCCACGCGAACAGATTTCGCTTTTAATTTTCCCACTCTTCCCTAATCTCTCTTCAGAATGGAATTCTCTTTCTTTTATTTTATCTTTTTTATTTAAATGTTTTGAGGCACGTTCAAGAAAACCATCCGCGGACCTTTTGTTATTTTTCCCGCCAAACTCTTTTTCAGCCCGTTCTTTCAGCTTTTGAATTTCCTTTTTAATATCCCGCATATTTTCATCTCTTTGAATAGATACTCATTATTCCTTTTTTTCAATCCTTTGAAGCCTACAACATATATTTCGTTTTTTCAATACCTTGTAGTCTCACTAATTCAAAAACCGATTAAGCGGAAAAAATTCTGAGCTTAAACAGCTATCGTGAATAAAATAAAGTTGCGAACGCTATTATAATATGACGGTAGATTTCTCTGGAAAATAATTTATAAAGATTATAGTAACATCATCATACATATCACTTGTACCGGGAAAGAACAAAAAAAACCCCGGTCGAAACTGACCGGGGTTTGTCCAAACATCCTAATAAGCTAGATCTTTTTTACATTGTTGGCCTGTAAACCTTTAGGACCTTCTTCGATTTCAAACTCAACTTTGTCGCCCTCATCAAGCGATTTAAAACCATCGCCTACTATAGCTTTGTAATGGACGAAAACATCGTCGCCTTCTTCTCTGGAGATAAAACCAAAGCCTTTGGACCCGTTGAACCATTTGACAGTTCCTGTTTCCATAAACCTAATCCTTCTCTAAAAACAAAAAAGTTACGTACATCTGTGTTCTCTGCCTGTTCCGGGTAAAAAAACCCATCTTGAATAGTATGCTACCTATTCTCCACAGGTTTTCTCTTGCTTTACTAAAGTTGTTCCAAAAGCCTTATCACCAAAACAAAAAGACAAAATACAGGTACAATAATTCGAATTTCTAATATACGGCATGTCAACTAAAAAAGCAAATAAATTTTTATATTTTTTTGCAATAGGAAGTTCTTCTATTCAGCTATTCATAGGGCGCAAAAAAGAATAAGTAAATATCAGGGCTCCTCTATTATAATAAACCCTGTTCAATTTCCAAATTCGCTTGTTAATTATAGGATAAACGAGTTTCTTCATCCACTAATGTTACTTGTATAATCTTCTGCCAATCCGGATTATCCCATGTTCCCAATTTGTCATGCATGATAAAATATTTCTGAGGCACAGGATGAGTGCCATAAACAACTTCGAGATTATATCTTGTTTTAATAAAATCATGAAAATAGCTAATATGAGGACAGGGAGGATATCCCACAATTAGTCCTGTGGCAAGGTGGATCACCTCCGCCCCATTCTTCTTCATTTCCTCCACAGCATATTCTATGTTCCCGCCAGGACACCCATCGCAAGTGGTATACCCAACAACTTCAACTTCAATATTTTTATATCTTTCAAAAGCGCCATCTCTGTTCCGCAATGATCTAAAACATTTTCCGCCGGCGCACCTGCGATAACGATCACAGATGATTATACCAATCTTTCTTTTTTCTTCCATATTATCTCCCAAAATTAAAAAATGTTAAACAACCTTGTTGCCCATACGCCGCAAAGATATCGTTTTATTCCAGACCATCAATAACCATCACGTCTCCCCGACTCTATAAGCAATATATAACTCTGTCAAATCATATCTCCATGTCCGGAGCAATATTGTCAGTTGACATTCCGCTCGAAAGTTACTAATTTGTTGAAGTTATGAGTGATTATATAGTATTGATAAAACAGGTGCCGGACATATCTCAGATAACTGATAATGCGTTTGATCCTGAAAAAGGGACGCTTATCAGAAGTCGTTTGGCTAACGTAATAAATGAACTTGACGCACAAGCTCTGGCTTTTGCCCACAAGATGCGCGCCGATAGCGGTGATGAAGATGGCAAAATTATTTGCCTTAGTATGGGACCGCCAATGGCGGACGAAATATTGCGTTATTCGCTGAGCAGATGCGCAGATGTAGCAGTGTTACTCACAGACAGACTATTAGCTGGAGCGGATACAGCGGCTACAGCCAATCCTTTGGCTTATGCTATCAGAAAAATTGAAAGAGATATCATCAAAGATCCCAATGATTACTATATAGTGAGTGGGATGCAATCGGTAGACGGCGATACCGCGCAGGTACCGCCTCAGATAGCTGAAGAGTTACAACTCCCGTGTATTACTTACGTTACTGGCGCTAAATATAAAAACAGCCGCTTTGAGTTTACCAGAATTATAACCGGGGGCAGTCAAATTGTTACTTCAAAAAAGAAACCCGCTGTAATAACTGTTGCCGAATATGAATTTCCCGTCTTCGCGGCCTTCACTAAAACACGGAAGGCGAATGAAACACAAATTCTCAAATGGCAAGCAGCTGATATTAACGCGGCCCATATTGGAGTTGATGGTTCAAAAACCAGCGTAATCAGGGTTTTTCCACCCCCGGAGACAACAAGAAAATGTCGGCAAATAGATGATGCCAGTGAACTCGCCGGGATAATTCTAAAGAAATTCAAAGGAGATAAAAACTTTGACGAACAGGAAACTCCCGAAGATATAAGAAAATACGTTATGCCTGAAGATAGGAAAGATCCTTTCGACAGAACATATGAGGGTACAGAAAAAGAAAACAAACAATTTGCCGTTCTGAATGAAATTCTCAAAGAGCTTCAAATTCAGGATATCTCGAAAATTGATAATAGTACCAGAGAAGATATCATGGCAAAAGCCCAGAATTCTTTTACCAGTCGAGCTCTTGAAAATATGCTGAATGGACTTGGTAAGAGAAAACCCACATATCAGGGGCAAATTTGGGTCTGTTCTGAATATGAGGATAAGAAAATACATCCGGCAACCTTTGAACTTATCGGCAAAGCCCGTAACTTAGCTTACACACTTGGGACAAAGGTCGGCGTTACAATTATTGGAAACAACATTGAGAAGTTGTCGGAAGAACTTATTGCAGCCGGCGCCGACAATATCTACATTGTCGAGCACCCACTCCTTGAAGAATTCGACCCTTCCGCTTATAAAAAAGCTCTGGTCAGCGCCATAGAAAAGTATTGGCCACAGATTGTTCTGTTCGCCGCGACCCCCCAGGGTAGAGTTTTAGCTCCACTGGTTTCTTATAAACTTGGCTGCGGATTGACCGCTGACTGTACATCACTGGATATCAAGGATAATTCAAAAAAAGAACAAATCGCGGTGCTGCTGCAAACAAGACCCGCTCTTGGCGGTAATGTAATGGCTACTATCACTACAATCAATTCAAGATCTCAGATGGCAACGGCTCGGCCCGGAGTCATGAAAAGACTCCCTGAAGACAAATCCAGAAAAGGTAATGTTGTTAAACATAAAGTCCAAATATCACCGGATGACATTGCTCTTGAAATTATTGATACTGAGCACAGTACAGGCAATGTAAACTTTAACGCGGATATTATTGTCTCAGGCGGTAAAGGATTACAGAACAAAGAAGGTTATAACTCATTAATTAAGCCGCTTCGTGATAGTATAGTTAAAGCTGTAAAGATCGAAGCTGAAATTGGTGCAAGCCGTTCGGCCGTTGAACAAGGTTTTATCGACAGGATACACCAGGTTGGACAGACTGGAACCGCCGTTGGCCCAAAAATCTATATAGCAATTGGCATTTCGGGCGCAATTCAACACATGATAGGTGTGGCTAACAGCGATACGATTATAGCCGTAAATAGCGATCATAACGCCCCAATATTTAAACAGTGCGATTATTATTTTATCGGCAATGCTGAAGACGTTGTCCCACAATTAATTGAAGCTCTGCGGGTGAAACAAGATGCAGAATAGTAAAGATTTAAATAAGGTTCATGTATTAATTGTCGGAGCCGGACCTGCCGGTTTGGCAGCTGCCATTCACGCTAAAAAGAACAATCCCGAGTTTGATGTCTGTGTCATAGACAAAGCTTTTGGGGCGGGAAACCACAATCTTTCGGGTGCGGTATTAGAGCATGAGCCACTTCATAGCCTGCTCGATTCGGCAGCTGACGGATGGCGGGAAAGCAAGGAAGCAAAAGATGTATTAGCCCAGACGATCACAAGTGAAATAATCCCCTTCATGCCTTCCAGTAAAATTGTTTTTGATTTGCTATTTGTCATAAAGATCGCTAAATGGCTCGGCCTCGGGTTGGGCGGAATGATTCATAAAGGCGATTACGCTGTTTCTATTAGCAAACTCTGTAAATGGTTGACAAGGATCGCTCGAGACGCTGGAGTTGAGGTACTTTACGGTTTCGCGGCTCAGGATATAATTTTCGACAAAAACACGGGACTTACAACAGGTATCAAGCTCGTTGACCAGGGCCTCGATAAAGAAGGTAACAAGCAACCTAACTATCTCGCCGGTGATATAATCAATGCCGATTTCATAATCCTGGCCGAAGGTTGCGATGGCCTTTTGACAGAGAAACTCATTGAAAAAGCCAAGCTGGAAAGAAAACAACCTCAGCTTTTTTCACTAGGAATAAAGGAATTGATAAGGGTCCGCCCGGAACAATATCAAAAATTTGGCGCTAACAGAGTTGTCCATGCAATGGGCTATCCAATCTGGACGCCGATTCTCGGACCTGCTATCTTTGGCGGCGGCACTATCTATCCCGGTACCGACAACCATCTCGCGGTCGGCATGATAGTCGGCGCTGACTGGAAATATTATGATTTCAACCCGCAGGACGCCTTGACAAAATTCAAAGACCATAAATTCGTCAAACAGTTTATAGAAAGCGGAACTATTGTCGAATCCGGCGCAAAATTGATTCCGGAGGGGGGTTTTCACGCTATCCCAAGAGACCCGCAGACAAACAGCATCGGCAAAGGAAACTGCCTTATTATTGGTGACGGCGCGGGTTTCGTAAACATGCTTAAAATCAGAGGAATACACCTCGCAATAGATTCGGGGATACAGGCCGCGACCGCCATCATCAGCAGTGTGGCGGACCCCGAGACCACGGCAGTTAAATATACGGAACTTATTGATAAGGGTTTAGTCGGGAAAGAAATGAAGTCCGCTGCAAATTATCGGCAAACGATCGCCAAATTTGGACCGACATTGGGTTTCCCTATCTCCATAATAAGCAACCTGCTGCCGAAATTCACAATAGAAGAAGATTACAAGGCAATGACCGAAGCCAAATACAAGTTTAAGCCTCAAAGGAATTTCGACAAGGATGCTTTCACCGCCGCTGCCGCGACAGAACATCGGGAAGAAGAACCCTGCCATCTGGAGATACTTGATATCGACACATGCGAGTGGGAATGCGCGACGAAATTCGATAGGCCTTGTATTACTTTCTGTCCTGCCGGAGTTTATGAGATTGTCGATGGAAAAGCGAAAGCCGCGAATCCTTCAAATTGCCTGCACTGCAAAACATGCCAGCGCAAGTGTCCGTTTGACAATATCAAATGGACTGTTCCGGAAGGTGGAGGCGGACCCCGATACAGAAGAATGTAGTAAAATCCGGGCTTTTGTGTAAATACCCCACCATTATTGCACATAAATCGCCATACACAACTGCAATTGTTTCTTCAAAAATTCTTAGTATATGAATCTTATCGATTTTCCATAATTGGAGAAAATTCACCTGTATTTTAACTTGACCTCGAGATACAAATACAGGTATCTTGCTCATAATACGATAAAACAGGATAGATAAAATGAATAAAACGAATATTAATAAACTTATCG